>CAKRLN010000171.1 GCA_934359535.1 uncultured Lachnospiraceae bacterium | reverse complement strand
TTAATATCCTCGTCGAGGTCTTTATCATTTAAGTTTAAGCTGTCCTTTAAGCCTGGAAGTGCGTAACTGATTACGATATTGCCTTTTCCAGTATTGGAAACCTTTCCGTTTGTAACCTCAACATTGCTGAAGCTGTCATCTAATACCATTCCGGTAATTGCCGCAAACGGTACACATACCGTAACATCCTCTCCGTTCACCTTTTCTGTGTATGTAGAATGATTCGTATAATCAAAATGAATCGTCACCTTTCCGGATTTTCCGGCGAGGTCTTTTGGTGAGATTTCCTTTCCATCGAGGTAATAGGTTACCTTCTGGGTAACCGGTGCTGTTTCACTGGATGTTCCCTGATAATAAATATCATTGCCATCTGCCTGCCAGGTTACATCGTTTCCACTCTGGGAAAAGGTTTCATCCCCTTTTACATTCTCAATGTCCTTTAAAGAAGATTTATCCTTTAAGGTTTTTTCTTTATCATGATTGATCAGATGGTCTGATACGATGGTCTGATGAACGTTACCATTTGCATCCGAGATCAGATATACCGTCTCATCCTTGTCAATCTCCTTCTCACTTACCGATATATTATCCTTTAAGAGACTGCTTAAGGATAGCTCATCCTCAGAATCAGATTCACTCCCAGCAGTCTGTGCTGCACTCTCGGTTCCGGCTTTCTCTGCATGAACGGTATAGACGGAAAATCCTGTTCCAACCATTGCGATCGTAAGAACGCCTGCAATAATACGAACGACATATTTATTTTGAAATCTTTTCTTTAATTCAGGTAATTTCATGATTCATATCCTCCTTCAAATTATAACGATCAATTACTTATTTTTTGCTTTAAAGCCTGCACTTGTTGCACAGATCACACGGTCAAAGATCATAAACATCGATGGCAGGATAAAGATTACAACAAACATACTGATGATTGCGCCGCGCGCCATTAAGTTGCAGAGGGAGCTTATCATATCGATGTTGGAATAAAGTCCTACACCAAAGGTTGCTGCGAAAAAGCTGAATGCACTGACCATAATCGACTGAATTGAGCCTTCGAGTGCATTTTTTACTGCGTCCTTTTTGTCCATGCCATGATTACGGTTTCTCTTATATTTGTTCGTCATAAGGATCGCATAATCGACGGTCGCACCAAGCTGGATTGTTCCAATTACGATTGATGCAATAAATGGAAGCACCGTTCCTGTGTAATATGGAATACCCATATTGATAAAGATTGCAAATTCAATAACCGCCACCAGAATGATTGGAAGCGAAATGGATTTGAATACAAGCAGGATGATAACAAAGATCGCTCCAATCGATACTGCACTGACTCTCGCAAAGTCCGTATTGGTAATCTCGATCAGATCCTTGGTACAAGGTGCCTCACCAATTAGCATTGCGCTGTCATCATATTTTTTAATGATCTTATTAATCTCGTCACACTGGTTATTTACCTCATCGGATGCCGTCGCGTATTCCGAGGTAACGAGCATCATCTGATAATCACCGTTTTTAAAGATCTCCTTGATATTATCCGGAATCGCCTCCTGTGGAATCGAAGGACCCGCTGCGGAATCTAAGGATGCTGCAAGCTTGACACCATCGACCTTCTCAATCTCCTCGATCATATTGTCGCTGTCCTTTGAGGATAAGGAGCTGCTTGCAATAATAATATCCGTTGCACCCATGTTATAGTCACTTGTCAGCTTATCATTCCCCTTGATACTCTGTAAGGTCTTCGGCAGCGTTCCTGCAAGGTCATAATACACATCGGTATTACGGTATCCGAAAATTGCCGGGAACAGAATAATGACAAATAGGATCGCAAATACAACATAATGCTTTGTTACCCAGCTTGCAATTCTTCCAAGATCCGGGATAATTGCCCGATGCTTTGTTTTCTCGATTAATTTATCACAGGCAAGGATTAATGACGGTAAAATAGTTACACAGCCAATTACACCGAATATAACCCCCTTTGCCATAACAACACCAAGGTCAAGTCCAAGGGTAAAGCTCATAAAGCAAAGAGCCACAAAGCCCGCCACCGTGGTAATGGAACTTCCGATTACGGAGGTCAGCGTTCCAGAGATCGCATGTGCCATAGCACGCTCTTTATCTCCGTCAAACCGTTCAATCTGTTCCTCATAGCTGTGCCACAGGAAAATCGAGTAGTCCATCGTAACACCAAGCTGAAGCACCGCTGCAAGAGCCTGTGTAATGTAGGAAATTTCTCCCTTAAAGATGTTGGTTCCCATGTTATAAATGATTGCCATTCCAATACTGAGCAGGAATAAAAATGGTACAAAGCCGGAATCCATTGTAAGTGACAATACTACAAGGGAAAGCACAACGGCAAGCACAACATAAATCGGAACCTCTTTCATGGAAAGCTTACGAATATCGTTGATTACCGATGCCATACCACTGATATAGCACTGATCCGTTACCTTGCTCTGAATCTCATCAATTGCCTCCATTGTTCCATCCGATGCCATGGAATCATCATAAAGGATCGCCATTAACTGACTGTCTGCATCCGCGTTATGGAAAAATTCATTCAGATCATCCGGCAAAACCTCCTTTGGAATGGAAAAATCTGCAACTGATCCATACCAGATAACATCCTTGACATGATCAACATTCTCAATTTCACCTGCGATCTTATCAATGTCCTTGTCATCCATACCCTCTATGACGACAAAGGAAAATGCGCCCGTTCCAAACTCATTCAACAGGATATCCTGTCCTTTCATCGTCTCAATATCCGATGGAAGATACGACAGAATATCGTAATTGACTCTTGTGTTAAAATATCCGAGTGCTGCCGGTATCAGCAGCAGAAACGAAAGAATTAAGATCGGAATTCGAAACTTTACTACTCCTTTTCCAAATTTAATCATTTTTCACACCTTCTCTTTCCTGATTAGTCTTACTCTATCTATATCTATGAGTATAAAAAAAAAGACTGAATAACAAAATATTCAATCTTTTTTGTCTGTTGGATGCATTATACAATTTTTCATTTTTGTCTATATCAGGAAAACAAATATCCCCGGATGTCTGTTTAAAGCTCTTTTAAAATATCATCCATGGAGTGTGAGATCATGTAGTTATACACCTCTGCCATCTCCTTTGGCGGAATGTTCATTCCCATCTTGATCCATTCGATGACCGCAAAGCACATGGACTGTGCATAATAGGAAGCCAAAAGCTCCGGAGTCAGCCAGCTATGAATGTATTTCTTTCCGGTAGACAGCTCCCGGAATACATCGGAAAGCTCCTCCCTGACACATTTCTGCGCGATCGACTGAAATGACATTGTCCCCTCCAGCTTGATCGCACGGGAATAAAACGCCCGTTCTTTTTCAATATTGGAAAACAGAAGCACCATCGCTTCTGAAATCATTCCATTCTGAATTAACGGGTGAATCGGTTCTAATAAATCTTTTGTAATGATCCATTCAAGAAGTTCAAATTTATCCTGAAAATGATTGTAAAAGGTGGGACGTATGACTCCGGCTTTATCTGTAATCTCTTTTATTGTAATCTTCTCAATTGGATGCTTTGCCGCGATCTCCTTAAGCGACTCCGCAAGCAATATGTCAATTGCATTCTTCCCTTGTCCTGTCATATAAATCGAATTCCTTTTCTATTCATCAAATTCCATCGTAACAAAGAAGCCCTTCTCGGTCTCTTCCACATCCACGACAACGCCCTCCCTCGATTTTAACCGCTCACTGACTGCATAATTACCGGACATCGCAATTGCATGCTCAATCGTATAATAATAGGATGTTGGCAGCTTACTCTCTGTGATCTTAAGCCGGTCTCCCGGCTTGGTAAGTCCCGGACGCTCCATCTTAAATTCCATACGGCGCATAAAAACACTTCCTTTTCTGCCGTCTTACTCTTCATCCTTAAATGTTACGTCAACCGGGTCCTGTTTATCCTTATAAGCTTTTGCAGCCCTTGTTGCCTTCGTTGTGATAACCAGATTGGAAACACCGTTATAGATCAATGCAAGTCCAAGAAGCACCATGGCAGCCTTTACCACCATAAATGCATCAATAATGCACATCACACCAAAGATTACGCTGATTACCGCAAGCACCATGCTGAATTTCCAGGAATCCTGACCGTATTCCTTCATCTCCCACGACATCTTCACATCCTGGATTCCATGGAAGAGCAGGATCACTCCGATCACAACCGGAATCAATGTCTCAATAATTCCCGGATTGATAAAGATCCATACTCCAATCAGAAGTACAATCAGTCCCATCGCAGCGGATAGCCCACTTGTCATCCAGTTTAAGAAATAGCTGAATACAAACATGCCGCCTACAATAATCATAATGATGGCGAAAATCCGGCAGAATAAGCTTACCGTCTCAATTGGACGAAACAGCAGAATGACTCCAAACACAATGCAGATGATAGAAGAAGTAATAAGATCCATGCGGATCTGCTTAAATAATTCTTTCATATAACCACCTTACTCTTTCTCTAAGATATCAATAGTATAACACTGTGGTAAATTCTCTTCAATTGAGATTTTGACATTTCTCCAGAAGCGTGATAGCATAACTACCAAAAAGGAGGCGCTCCATGGGAAAAGAAATAAAAACAAATGCCGTGCGGATTCTCGATCGCAATAAAATAAACTACGAATTACTCACCTATGAATGTGATGAATTTATTGATGGCCTGCATACGGCAGAAAAAACCGGTGCCCCGGTAGAACAGTCCTACAAGACACTTGTCATGCAGGGAAAAAGCAAAAAATACTATGTCTTTGTCATCCAGATTGCAGAGGAGGTAGACCTAAAGGCGGCAGCGCGTGCCGTCGGTGAAAAATCCGTTGAAATGATCCATGTAAAGGATATTACTGCGATCACCGGCTATGTGCGCGGCGGCTGCAGCCCGCTTGGCATGAAAAAGCAGTTTCCTACCGTAATCGACCAGTCTGCCAAAGACTTTGATGAGATCTACGTCAGCGGTGGCAGAATCGGAACGACCGTCCGTTTAAATCCTGAGGATCTTGCGAAGGTTGTCCGTGCCACATTTGCCGACATCACAGCACACCATTAGGCGTGCTGTGCTTCCTGATTCTCCT
This sequence comes from uncultured Lachnospiraceae bacterium, assembly GCA_934359535.1. GTDB lineage: Bacteria > Bacillota > Clostridia > Lachnospirales > Lachnospiraceae > Roseburia. The sequence goes on along the minus strand of CAKRLN010000171.1, from coordinate 64 downwards.
TATGTAAATCAATAACCGCCTGAAGCTCTGCCCCCTCTACCGGTGCTTCCCCATGGCTTACATG
>CAKRLN010000170.1 GCA_934359535.1 uncultured Lachnospiraceae bacterium | reverse complement strand
TGCTTCAGGATTCTGTAAAGAACGGCGGAAATGCCGCAAAGAAGCTGAGTGGAACAGCGGTGCAGGCGATAAAGGCCGTGGGCCGGGGTGTGGCATCTGCGGTCAGCTCGATCCTGACAGCGGGCGGCGGTATGGTGGTGCTGGTGCTGTTCCTTACGGTGATCCTTGTGGCGGCAATCGTGGCGTCCCCCTTCGGTATCCTTTTTTCCAACGAGAGCCGGGAGGCGGGCGTTGTGCCGATCTCCGCTGCGGTGGCGCAGGTCAATTATGAGTATAACGAGCGGTTGGAGGAATTGCAAACAGCGGACAGCTACGACTCCATCTCCGTGACCGGGCAGTCTGCCGATTGGATAGAGGTGCTGGCGGTGTTTGCCGTGAAGGTGGCTGGAGCCGATGCAGACGCCGCGGACGTGGCCACCATGGATGCCGACCGCATCGCTCGCCTGAAAGCGGTCTTTTGGGATATGACCGGGATCGCAACGGAGGTGGAAACGATCAACCACCCCGGCAGCGGTGATGACGATGGCTGGACAGAGCGAAACCTCTATATCACCATTACCGCAAAAACGGCAGAGGAGATGAAAACCGCGTATCATTTCAACCGTAACCAGATCGCAGCGCTGGACGAGCTGCTGGAGCAGCGGGATCTCCTGCGCGAACTGATAGAAGATGTGTACTCCGTCAGCGGGGATACGGCGGCACTGATCCGCAGTCTGCCGGAGGATCTGTCGCCGGAGCGCGAGGCAGTGGTACGCACCGCCTGTTCTCTTGTCGGCAAGGTGAATTATTTTTGGGGCGGCAAGAGCCTTGTGATCGGTTGGGACGCCCGATGGGGTGAGCTACGGCAGGTCACGGCGGCAGGCAGCTCCACCATGGGGACCTACCGCCCCTACGGACTGGATTGCAGCGGCTTTGTGGATTGGGTTTTCTACAATCAGTCTGGCGGCAGCTATGTCATCGGCCACGGCGGAGGAGCCACCATGCAGCACAGCTATTGCACCGATATTTCGTGGGCGGACGCACAGCCCGGTGACTTGGTGTTCTACCCGGATAATTCCCATGTGGGTATTGTTGGCGGTAGGGACACAAACGGAGAATTGCTAATCATTCACTGCGCCAGCGGATATAATAATGTGGTCATTACCGGCAAGGAGGGCTTTACCTCTGTCGGTAGACCACAATACTATGGCGAGTAGTTGAACAGAAAAGGCCCTACCCAGCTATGGGTAGGGCCTTGAGGCCTGTTTTTGAGATTATGGCTTATGGGTGTTTTGCTGAGCTTACGATCGGAAAGACAACAGTATTAATTAAAGAGGGAATTAGAGTATCCTGCTATTAGAATGATATCATAAGATTAGGGCTACATTATTATATTTGATTAGATATGGCAAGAATTTGAGGGATTGGAGCGGTAGTGTCGAAAAAGATAAAGCCAGGAACAGCGACAAGCCGTTCCTGGCTTCACAAACACATTTAGAATGTACTGATTATATAATCTACTTTGTGGCGGGACTGAAGCGCTGATCCTAACAAACATGCAAGGACTGCGATGTTTATGATGCTTGGCAGTAGCTTACTTGTGTTCATTTATATGACAATAAGATTTTTTCCCACAATAAATCATATAACATGCCATTGTTTCAGGATAGATTGAGTACATATATAATCGATAGAAGTCTACGTAGTATTTAATGTAGAGACTAATAAGGACATTCAGAAAACAGATAAGTATAATCGCTATAACAAATGCCTTGCGATTAAGCGCGAAATGCTTACTGTTTAGGAAAATGTAAATTAACTCAACATCGTAGATCAAACGAAATATTAGGTTGATTATCAGTATCGAATTGACAATTAGCTGCGAGTGGAGCGACCAAAAATCGGGAGCTTGCCACTGCTGAATATAAAAGATCCAGTTCTCATAAGAAATATTATGAACAGAAGGATCTATTATAATAATATTGGAAAACAACACTATTTCCAGCATAAATAATATTTGGAATATTATACCGCTACTGAAAATCACTTTTTTCCATATGAGTTGCTGGTTCTTCATTATGGTATCAATGATTAAAAGGGTTGTTTTTTGGTGAGAGAGTCACGTTAATGTTAGTTGCGTGGATATCATATAAATAGATATATGGATAGTTGCTCCATCCACGTACGACAGTAGAAACCCCTGCTACAGAATCTGTTACCGAAATCATTGCATAACCGCCAGCATTTTTAATTGATACTGAAGCGTTTGAATCTACAAGAACTTTAGCTGTAGAGACGGCGCTTGTGATAGTGCCAACGAACGGAATACGGCCGATAATTTGTTCTAAAACAAATTCAACGCCAACTTCTTGTTTCCCAAGAATATAGTAGTAGGAGTCGTCGAAGTCAAGGTAAGTGTTTCCAACAGACATAGGTTTATCGCCTTTTTTGGAGTTGTACTCTAGTGTACCGCCATCAGGGGCATACACGTTCGTATATTCATCATCAGAACCAAACGGGATAATTGAAGGTGTTGTAGCCGTATAGATAGCTTCATGAATATCGTACATATCCAAGGCACCTTGCTTTTCTAACTGGCTGTAAATGGCTGTCTTATCCTGTTGGGGCGATTCTTCAGAGGCAAAAGCGGGCGTACAAAGGCTGAAAATCATAACGCAAGATAAAAAACTGGATACAAAACGATTTCCCTTAATTTTCATGCTAATTCCTTTCAATATAGTATTATTACATGGTTAATAATTTTAATAGTCATTAAGTGGTGATGAGGCATAAATCACCTGTATGTAGAGCTTTGTTAAAATATTTCCTCCTTCTTTTAGTTAATTCGATTTATGCCTTTTGCTAATATAAGACAACAAAATGCTAAGAATGCAACATAGTTTTGGAAGTGAAGTATAGGATTAAAATATATGAGTTCTTCTATGACTAACGGTGACGGTATAGAATTTCTCGTTGTTAGAGGGCCTGTTTTACGCGGCAGGAAAAGCAATATTTTAACACATCGGAATGTTTACGGATAGAACGGATACTTTGCTTTCCCTTGCCACGATGGTAGAGGGGACGAGGGAATTGATGAGTAGTAGATTGGCTCCAAATGCTGATAAGAGCTTTAAGCAGGCGCAGTTTTATGCCCCTTGCTTGATTTTTGCTATGGAGATGGGGCGTAATACTGAGAAAAATGCTGAGTTCGGTTGCATTTGTGAGGTAGTGGTGTCTATAATATAAAAAGGAGGAGATTGGAATGAATAAACCTTTGTTACTTGACTATATTTGCAAACGAAGTGGAGATGACATATCTCCCGCATTTACGTATGATAGATGCTTGGATATGAACGTGATAAAGACTTCAAAGGGGAAAATTTTGTTCATAGAGTCTAATTGTGATGGAAGAGAACTTCATACAGAAACGAGAATTCAGCGAGAAAGAGAAGATAGCGATGGTTACGTTAGCGAATTGTTAACGAAGACGGATGCTCAAAGAGAACAAGACGACGAGGTTGCTTGCTGTTGGCCAGAATTTGTTTCAAAAACAGAGGTAAGTAGAGAGCGTGAGGATGATCCTTTGAGCGAACTCTTTAGTAAGACTTTTGCAGATAGAGAGCGTGATGACGAAGATGATTCTGCTAATTACTAATAAAGAAGATGTTACTGTCGATTTTGTTGTAAGAGAACTTCGACATGCAAATTGCGAGTTTTATCGGCTTAATACTGAGGACATACCTGAGTTTGTAGAAATACGGTTTTCAATAGATAAGGGCAATTATATAATTTACGATAAGGTTAAATCACAATCTATAGACCTGAATAGGGTATCGGCCGTATATTTCAGACGTCCCAAAATATCAGAACTGACGTACATTACAGGTGTTACTTTACAGGAAAAACAATATTTGCAACGTGAATTGGCGACGCTTCTAGAGGGAATATATAAAACATTGCGCAAAGCGTTTTGGATTAATGATATTTACAAAATACGAGAAGCTGAAAACAAAATTTACCAACTACAGCTTGCACAACAGATCGGATTTGAAATTCCTAGCTCTGCGATTTCCAATAATGCATATCTTTTGAAAGATATGATAGAATCGACGGAGGACAATTGTATAATTAAGCCGGTTCGATCTGGAAATATGGGATTTCACGATGGGAGAGAAGTGATTTTTACAGCAAGGTTTAAAGGAACTCAAATCAACGCCCAAGAACGCGTTGCAGCATTTCCAATTTATTTACAAGAAAATTTAGATAAAGAATACGATATCCGATGTATTGTGGTTGGTGAAGAGGTGTTTGCTGCGGCAATTGATTCCCAAGGAAACCCCGATGCCGTTATTGATTGGCGCAAGTCAAAGATTCCATTGCCGCACGAAAAAATACAGTTACCGACAGATATTCAAGAAAAGGCTATAGAGATAACACAAGCATTGGGCCTTACTTATTCGGCGATAGATATGGTTTTAGATAGAAACAAAAACTTTGTCTTCTTAGAATGTAACCCAAATGGGCAATGGGCGTGGATTGAAACACGGCTAGGATACCCAATTAGTGCAACCATAGTAGATCTTTTGCAAAATGGAGAATAAGATGAGTGAAATAGAAAAGAGTGCAAAAGAAGAGCCAGTAGAGAAAGGTAAGAAAACGCAAGAAACATGGCATAAGTTTAGAGATTTTTTTTGGCCAATGCTTGATGGAGATGCTAGCTATGAATATGAAGAACTTAATGATTGCTCCTTTGGTGATGAGCAACAGTTAGATAAAGCTATTGAAATAGCTCTACTGGCAGCACAGAGAGAAGAGGAAAGACGATCCAATGTGGAGAATAAAGCGTCTTTGTTTATTGGCGCATTCTCTCTGGCGGTAACAATATTGATTTCAATGATTAAGGATTACATACTAAATATGGATATGGACGAGTATTCTCCAATCTTTCTAGTTATTGTTGTTTTCTTTACAAGCCTTATCATTATATATCTTTGCCGTGCTGCAATATACTCGGTCAAAGCAATAGAAAGAGGGAAATATTCAAGAATTGGAATCCCCGAGTACCTCTATGATAAAAATGAGAAGATGTATAAAGAGAAACTGTTTATGGATATTTGTAACTCGATGCGGAAAAACTTTGACGCAATTAATAAGAAAGTTGATTGTATGGTGCTAGCTCAGGAAACATTCAAGTGTGCAGTACGAACAGCTGC
>CAKRLN010000169.1 GCA_934359535.1 uncultured Lachnospiraceae bacterium | reverse complement strand
CTGTAAGAGTGAGGATGAGCTTGGGGAGGCATATGAGAAATTATTTAAGCGTGATGTTTATCCGAATATTGAGAAGGGGTTAAGCGGAGTGATCTATACGCAGCTGAATGATATTGAGGATGAGATTAATGGGATATTAACATATGACAGAAAGATCAGTAAATTTTCCAAAAGCCGTCTAAAGCGTGTCAGCGAGCAGCTGTTCCGGATTTTTTATGAGACGGTGAAGGAGCCGGAGTCAAAATCCTGACCGTTTTTTTCATAAAAATAACTTAAAAACTTTATAAAAATTTTATAAAATTGTGGAAACCGTAGAAATTTGACAGTATTTGTCAATTCCTCTTTTTATTTGTACGCTGATTTGATAAACTAATACTAGTTTAGTTATGTGATGGGACAGATTCTCGTAATTTGTCCCTTTTCTTATGCAACAAGAGCGCTTTGCGTAGAGCTTCCTGTCGCATAAATTTTTTTAAGAGAGGAATGTGAATATGAAAGTTTTTCGACCAATGCTTTTTACAACAATGAAGCATTACAGTAAAGAGCAGTTCGCAAAGGATGTTGTATCCGGAATTATTGTGGCAATTATTGCCCTTCCGCTTTCCATTGCCCTTGCGCTTGCATCGGGGGTTGGACCGGAGCAGGGACTTTATACGGCGATTATTGCGGGCTTTTTGATCTCGTTTTTTGGAGGAAGTACGGTGCAGATTGCAGGACCGACTGCGGCATTTGCAACAATCGTTGCAGGAATTGTCGCAACGAGCGGAATGTCCGGTCTTATTGTGGCGACGCTGATGGCGGGTGTGCTTTTGATCCTTATGGGAATTTTTCATTTTGGAAGCCTGATTAAATTTATTCCGTATACAATCACGACTGGATTCACGGCAGGAATCGCTGTGACAATCTTAATCGGGCAGCTGAAGGATTTTGCGGGAATTGCCTATGAGCATGGGGAAAAGCCAGTGGAGACGATGGAAAAGCTTCAGGCTTTTGCTGGAAACATCGGAACAATCAACTGGATGGCGGTGCTTGTAGGTGCCATCTGTCTTGCCATTTTAATTATCTGGCCTTATATCAATAAAACGATTCCAGGCTCGTTCATTGCAGTGCTTGCAGGAATTGTGATTGTGAAAGTATCCGGCATGCATGTCAACACAATTGGGGATCTGTACACGATCAGTAATAAGCTTCCGTCCTTTACGCTGCCACAGATAAGCTTTGGGCTTGTGAAGGAGCAGTTTTCGAATGCCCTCGTTATTGCAGTGCTTGCAGCAATTGAGTCGCTGCTTTCCTGTGTGGTAGCCGATGGCATGGTAAACAGCAAGCATCGTTCCAATACAGAGCTTATTGCACAGGGAATCGGAAATATGGGATCTGCTTTGTTTGGAGGAATTCCGGCAACTGGTGCGATTGCGAGAACCGCAGCAAATATCAAAAGTGGCGGACGTACTCCGGTCGCAGGTATGGTACACGCGCTTACACTGATGCTGATTCTTGTTGTGCTGATGCCGTATGCGGCATGGATTCCAATGCCGACGATTGCGGCAATTTTGTTTCAGGTTGCCTATAATATGTGTCAGTGGCGTCCGTTTGTAAAGCTTTGCCGTACTGCACCAAAAAGCGATATCTTTGTCCTTGTGGCAACCTTTGTGCTGACGATTGCATTTGACCTTGTTGTAGCGATTGAATTTGGTATGGTTATGGCATGCCTGTTATTCATGAAGCGTATGAGTGATGAGACGGATGTCTATGGATGGCATTATAAAGAAGAAGAGGACGCGGATGCCGATGCAAATGACCTTTGTGATGTACCGAAGCATGTCCGTGTCTACGAGATTTCTGGACCGCTCTTTTTCGGCGCAGCAGAGGTGCTTACCGAGATTGAGTTTAAGGACTTTACAAAATGTCTGGTTCTGCGTATGCGCTCTGTGCCAGCATTAGATATTACTGCAATGAATGCCCTTGAAAACCTTCTTGGAATCTGTAAGAAGCGTGGAATCCGCCTTATTCTTTCCCATGTGAATGCACAGCCGATGCATGTCATGGAAAAAGCAGGCTTTATTGAAAAAGTTGGAAAAGAGAACTTCCGTCCAAATATTGAAGCTGCCTTAGCATGGGCAACCGCGTGTACGGCAGAGGTTTCCGGGAACAGTAAGTAAATCATTTGGCATAAAACCGCCGCCTTTCTCATACCATGTATCGTGGAATATAGAAAATTGCGAAACTCACAGAAAGTAAATTGAACATGTACTGCAAGTACAAAATAATAAGCAGGCATTCTGCCACGGCCGGTTCTTAGCGACCGTATTTTGGTCGCTTAGTACCGTTGCACGTGGCAACATAGCGAAAGCGTGCCTGCGGTTATTTGTGCTTGCAGTACATGTAGTAGTGAATTTTGGAGAGTTTCGCAATTTTCTAATAGGATAGACAACTATGGAGGAGATTGTGTGGCAGGGAAAAAAGGGCGTAGACGAATCGTGCGTTTTGCAAAGAGCAGAGCCAGCCACTTGAAGTGGCTGGCTTTTGGCATATCAGCGGAGCTTTTTTTTATGACGCTTGCAGGAATGCACATGATGGGAATATCCGGACAAAAGCAGGAAAAGACGCAGAGTGCGGCGGCACTTGAAGCAAAAAAGGAGTTTATTAGATATGTAGAATTTAATCCGACCTGTGAGGCATTAGACCGTGCTTATGAGCTGGATGTTGCATCCCATGATACGAAGACACCGGTAAACTGGATCTCATTGCTTTCTTATGCGGCTGCCCAAAGCGGAGGGGATTTTGATGAGCACTCCTGCCAGGACATAGAAGACGCAGCGGAGGCGGTTCGTGGTGGAAAGAAGCTTACGGAACTCACGAAGAAGCTTAAGTACTATCCTTATTATGAGGAGGCATATTCTGCTGTGCTTGGTGGAATGGTGCAGGAATATGAAAAGGAAAAAGAAGATGGAAGCTATGAGAAGGTGTATGGGCTGTGTGGATACTCGCCGATCGCCAAAGGCTTTTCCTATTCCTCCGGAGCGGATTTTGGAGCGGCACGGTCATACGGGTACAGCAGACCGCATCTCGGACATGATATGATGGGAGAAATCGGGACACCGATCATAGCCGTGGAGGGCGGCTATGTAGAGGCACTTGGCTGGAATCAGTATGGAGGCTGGCGTATTGGAATCCGAAGCTTTGACAAAAAACGGTATTATTATTATGCCCATCTGAGACAGGATCACCCGTATGCAGCAGGCTTAAAGGAGGGCAATACCGTGACCGCCGGGGATGTGATCGGCTACATGGGACACACCGGCTACAGTAAGAAAGAGAATGTTAATAATATCGAGGTTGTGCATCTGCACTTCGGGCTGGAGCTGGTGTTCGACGAAAGCCAGAAGGAAAGTGACAATGAGATCTGGGTAGACACGTATGCACTTACGGAATTTCTAAAAAAGAACCAGAGCGCGGTCAAAAGAGATGATAAGACAAAGGAATGGAGCCGCACGGAGCATATCCGGATTACCGATACGGTTCCAGCTGAATAGTATCACGAAAGCAATTTCGATGCCATTAAGTTTTCCTTCATCCATTAATCAATTATCAAATATTTTTGTAAGCTGTTCTGCAAAGCGTTGTCCGTAAATATAAAATAAGTCGTAAAAATCATCCATATTCTGACGCATTCCAACTGGGCCCAAATGAATGCATGGTTTACCATAGGCACTGCCGCCAGAGTATGTCATCATGCCAAATGTCATTTCGTGTGTTAAAATTGTTGAAATAACATTCTCTGCACCACCATGAATATACTGCTCTGTTGCAAAAGCACCTCCGAGTTTTCCAGCCAAATTCATACGTTGTCCTACACTCTGAAGCCATTTAACCATATCAGCTGTTGCTGAAGCCATGTAGGTAGGGCAACCTATAATAACACCGTCAGCCGTTTTGACGAAGTCATTTTCAGCATCATCGATATAAAATAGCTCGACGATTATATTTGGATTGCTTTTGCATCCTTCTCCGATAAATTCAGCAGCTTTTTTGGTATTATTTGTTTTCGTATCATAGATAATCGCAATTTTCATTTCTGTAACCTCCTATTTTAAAAGTTCCATTTCATCTTTCATTGCAGTAAATCCATATTTTTCATATAGCGGTCTTCCCATATCAGTGGCTTCCAGTGAAATAGAAGAAATTCCTCGCTGTTTTGCATCCTGAACTAGTAAATCCAAGGTTTTTAGGGCAATTCCATTACGGCGGTAGTCTGGAGAAGTATACATATTCATAATATATGCCTTTTTCCCACTTGGATTATGATAGGTTGGCATTACTTCAAAGTAACTGATTCCGCCAGCACCAACAAATTTGTTTCCATGAAATACTAGTATGGCTTTATGAGTATTATTTTTTAAGGCAGTTTTGTAATAGGCTCTTGAGGTTATTTCAACATTCTGCATAGCAGTATCAACAGATAGTTTGTTTGCTGCCCGAAGTACTTCGATCCTTGTTTTTACAAGTACCTCCAAATCATCAATGGTTGCAATTCTATATTGGAAATCCATATGCAACTCCTTTCTTTGAGACACCCTATTATTGTATCACATATTGTACCAAGTCGCTAGCGCGACGGCTAGTCCTAAGTACATGAAGTAACTATTTTTTTAGACTTAATAATTACATATCTTATGTGCTGGAAGATACGAAAAAGAGTCATAAAAGAAGCTGTCACCTCAATTGTGTGACAGCTTCTTTTGACAGCATTATTCTGCTCTTGACATTGCCTCTTCGAAGTCCTTTGTTCCTTTGAATACTTCCTGCTTGTAAGGGTTGATGCCCTGCGCTTTTGCGCGTTTTGCAATTGCAAAGATGCAGATTACGTTAGCGACAATTGCAAGGATGGAAACAACACCCTGCATTGCCGGATTTGCAGCGGATGGATGAGTTGCAGCATCCATAAAGCCGTCTGCGTATAATACCGGGATGACTGCGAATCTGCCCTGATCCTGGAATAATGGGAATACCTGTGCGAACATGCACCATAAAGCGAGTGTGTTGGCACGGTTCTGAATCCAGCCACCCTTGTTCCAGAATACATTGGCAAAGGTAGGTGCAAGCAGTAATGCAAGACCACAATACCAGGAATGGGTTGGCAGATTGTTGTAGGTGTAGGTGAAGTTCCAGATGTCATAGGCAACGATAAATGCCCATGTCATATC
>CAKRLN010000168.1 GCA_934359535.1 uncultured Lachnospiraceae bacterium | reverse complement strand
TTTCGGCACGCTCCCACTGTTTGATCCACTCCTCCATATAGTCGCAGAATGCGATATGTTCTGCCGGCTCTTTTGCAAGTTTTACAAGTCGAAGCAGCAAAAGCTGCATCAGCTGCCATTTTTTGTCATATGGAAATGCCGCAATCCGTTGTTCTAAAAGGCCAGACTGTCTGTTTTCCAGAATATCCGATAGATCCGTTTCCTTCAGCTTAGACTGCACCATTGTATAATAACGGAAAAACGAGGATGCAATCTCATCCGATTTGATAAACTGTGCAATAAGCCGGGAAGAAACAGATTCTCCAAGCTGCTCATAGCCACGGATGCAATCGGAAAGATTCTCCCAGCCACGTGCTGTAACAATCCTCCCTTCTTCTCCTTCGGTATCGCAAAAGCAGATATGCTCCGGACGCTCTTTCAGATAGGAGAGCACTGCTGGGTGGAACTGTTTTGCTTCCGCATACTGGAAGAATTCCTTCTGGTCAAACTCGATATGCATCACCCGCACACGGTCCATCACCGCCGCATCAAACGTCCGCGCGGTTTCATTATATTCCCTTGGATTACTGCACAGGACAAGCGTCCATCCCTCCGGAAGATAATGGGAACTGATGCATTTACTCTGTAAAAAGGCAAGCATCGGCGCAACCAATGCCTCACTCATCGAAGCAAATTCATCAATCAGAAGAATCCCCTCCGTGCTGCCCTTTTCACACTGCTCATATACTCTTGCAAAAAGCTCCGGCATCGTGTATCCGGTACAGCTTCCATAGGCATTTGTCTCGATATGAGGAAGTCCGAGCACAGAATTTCTTGTGTGATGGGTAATCGAGGCTGCAAGAAAGCCAATTTCAAGCTCCTCTGCTGTCTGCTGTACCAGCTGCGTTTTCCCAATCCCTGGTGCTCCGATTAAATAAAAGGGGTTTTTGTGGCTTTCCGGAAGTATATAATTGCCCCCTTCATCCTTTCGGTTATAAATCCGGATGCTGTTTTTTAATTCCTGCTTTGCTTCTTCAATACTGTATCTATTTTCCATAAGTATGTTCCTCCTGCTTTAAATAAACCGTTTTAATCCATCCCGGAATATCCGGGCTGCTGCCAAAAATCTGTTCCTGCCCGGACAGTACAAAAAAGGTCTCATAGCTTCGTTTCTTTTCCTTCGGAAACGTTCCAAATCCATCGGTCAGATAGATCAGACAATCGACCTGCTCCTTTTTTCTCACAAGACGATCCGCATAGTCAAATACCGGCACGAAGCTGGTTCCTCCAAATCCAGTCAGCTGCATCCCATCCCGAAACTCTTTTGCCTTAGGAAAATCGGAAGGCTTCCGGTACTCCTGGATCTTCTGGATTCCAGCATCGCATTGCAAAAGAATAAATCTGTGGAACGTATTCTCCGATAAAACTGAAAATAGTGCCTCCGTCTCCGCAAGAAATTGCTCTAACACCTCGCCCATGCAGCTTCCGCTCGTATCAATTGCAAGAATAATCGTATGAACCAGCTTCTGCTCCGCCATCTCCTCGGGCTCTATAAGCATGACATTTTCATATAATTCAAGTCCAAGTGTATACAATGCCTTATCAATCGTATCTGCCTGCTCCCTCTTTGATTCCTGCATTCGAAAATACCGCCCAAGCTCTCTCCTGTAATCAAGCCTTGCCTGCCCCTTTGCCGCAACGACAAGCTCACAATCTACCGGGGCATTTCCGTACCAGCGGCTTTTTTGTCCCTTCACAGACAAAAGCCTAAGCAGCTGTCCACCTGACACACTGCCATTTCCAGATATCAGACACAAAATCTGCCTCCACAGCACATCTGATGTACCTGCCCCAGAATCCTTCTGCCCGTTTTGCAGACAGCAAAACGGCTTTTTCTGGTTCCAGTATTCATAGTGATCCTCCCTGAGTCTTTTTGCCCTTGCATAAATGCTTCTCTTCTCCTCGCTGTCCTTTTGTACCTTCCGGTACCGTAGCAAAATTCCTTCCCAGTTTTCATTTGGTCTTTGCATCCACCAGCCCAGTGGCATGCTTTTTCTCTCACGAAGCGCCGGATTGCCTGCTCCAAGCTGCTCCAAAAACTCCGCCGCCTCAATATCCATCATGGCATGAAGAAGGGAATCCTTCGGATGCTCCTCACTGATCTGAAAATGCCCCAAAAGCCCATGCGCCAGAATGTGCAGATAACGGTACCAAAGCTGCTTTTCCCCACCCTGTCTTGCGGTCTTAACTACGATTGCCGGTGAATAATAAATCCTTGTGCCATCTGTCTCAAATTCAATCTCTTCCCGTACCGGTGTAAATGGAAAAAGCGGAAGTATCTGGGAAACCGCCGGAATCCTCTCTGCTGTTTTTTTCCTCAGCTCTTCCAGAATCCGTGCTGCGTATGCCTGCAACGCCTCCTTTTCTTTATCCACATGAAATGACACTCCCGGCTCCGTGTTCTCTCCTGCCTTCATCCTCTTTTTCCTCCTTTCTGCCACTCAGCCCGATCAAGAGCGGAAGCAGCGTGCATGTTTTGCTTTTTCTTGCATAGGTAAGCGCCTGCGGAAGCACCTCATCTGGAAACAATCCGCATTTTCTCGCATATAAAAACACAGACTTAGATGCCAGATTTAAAAGTTCCTTCTGATAGGTATGAAGCACTTCTTTCCGCCTGATCCGGATCGAAGTAATTCGCCAGATCCTTATGATCTCCCGATCCACCGTTTGTTCCTGCTCCCACAGGGTCTTGGGTCCATCATACTGCTCCTGCTCAAACGGCATGTATTCCGGTATCCCGATGCGTTCAAGATTTTTCATCGTAAGCGTCAGTGTCCCATAGGGTCTTATCTCATTCCGGAAAAAGATAAGCTGCTTCATTCCATGCTCCCGTAAGGAAAGTTCTCCATCCACATATCTCTTTTTCAAATCTGGTGTCCGCATAGACAGCTTTTTTATCTGTTCCTTTATCACGTTTACATCACAATCGGATACCTTGTTCCACAAAGCCATCAGAAAATGCAGATACATGGTAATTCCCTTCGAGTACTCTTCTGTATCATCCTTTTTTCCATCAAGCCATACCTTCCATTCGTTCAGTCTGGATGCAAATGCCTGCTCTCCATCTGCCGGACTTTTCGTGTCACAACGCAGTGTCTCATTCAAAAGCACCATAGACGCAATTTCCGAACACTCCCTGCACAGATTTTTTCTTCCTGTTTTTCCGGTTTTAAGCCAGAGCTGATCCCGGAGCACCTCATAGGGAAAAAGCTGCCTAAGCTGCCAGTCGTCAATCTCCAGAATATCCTCATAAACCACCGGCATATGCTTTCGCACAAAAGAAAGCGCCTCCGTTTTTTTGTCCGGATATACAATCTCATTGGATGCACGGAGTACCATTTTTGTGATCTTTCTCTGCTCCTGCTTGTTTGCCTTTTGAAATACCTGCTCCAAAGAGGAAAGAGGAAAAAACGACTGTTCCTTTGTCTTCCAGACCGGAAACAAAAGCACCGACCAGATCCGCGCGATTGCCTCTTCCGCCTCTGCCTCATCCACGATTCCCCGGAAACAGTCCTCCTCTTTTTTAGCATCCGCTTGCAGTTTCCGCTCAAGAAGAAACCCAACCCCTTTTTGATACAGGCAGCTTTCATTCTTTTTCTCCCATTCCCCAAATGCTTTTTTGTCTGCACACATAAGTGCCACTAGAAATGAATTAAGCGAATAGGAAAGGATTCTTTTGTCTTTTCCATCTCCCATCTCCCAGAGCACCTTCCCCTGACAGGTCTGATTGCGTCCCGCTGCACTTATATCTTCTGCCTGATACCGTTTCTTCACATCAGACTGAATCCGTGTCACGATACGGTAATTGTTATTCATACGGTTTATGCGCCAGCTGTTATTTCCATCATACATACTGCTGCCTCCTTTTCTCTTTCCTTTGGCTCTGAAGCTATTGTAGCAGGGAGGTTTGAATATATTCTTTTCAAATTATCGTGCATTTTTGCAAATGTATAGGCAGAGTCCTGAATAATTCCTTAAAAATCAGTAAGGGCATAAAAAAACGGAGTATGAGGTGTTCATACTCCGGCTTTTTCATGCCCTTACTGATGCTGTCCATAGTTTTACGATGATTCATCCAATTTCTGATTGGAATTTGCAGAAAATGTAATATTTTTCTCCTTTATGCATCAGATGATAACGCTGCATGCTTTTGCTCCTCTCTTTGCTATACAACCTGTTCCACTTGCTCCAATACTCAGTTCATAATTTCCTTTAAAAGAATGTTTCCATCTACAAGCTTCCAGTAAAGTGTGCCATTTAACGATACCTTCCCCCTGTCATCACCACGACGGATACGGCTTAAATAGACCGCATCTCCTGCTGGGGCAGATGCCGTCCGGTAGTTTGCATACCTTTTATCCAGTCTTCCCTTTTCATCCAGATAAAACTGATGGTCAGCATCCAGAAGAGCAAGGCAGTATTCTCCTGTTTCCAGATTTTTTACGATTTTTGCGAAACTCCGTTCCCCATCGTAATCCATATAAAGTTCACTGCCTTCTTTTAGCTTCTTCTGCTGTACCAGACTGTCAAACGTAATAAGCTTCCTCTGAACCGATGCATCCGGAGTCTCTCCGTAGCTTTCTACGGACATAAAGATTTCATCGAACACCTGTTTGTATTTTCTGTAACGCCGATAAAAAATACTGTCTACGTTTCCGGCTTTTGCAATCTGATAGATCCGGTCAAAAACATCATTATATTTCTGATACAGCTTTTCACAGTCTTCCATATGGATCAATGCCATCGGCGCCTTCGCTTTCGTGCTGCCCTGATATGGCTCCCTTAAATTGCTGGAATACTGCTCTAAGACATAACGGCTGTCTATGCTGATATTTGGATTCTCTATACATGGTTTTATCACACTGTCATAAATTTCCTGATAAGTAATCTGGATAAACTGACTGCTCTTTGGCTTCTGCGCAGGATCTGGTGTAATAAAAATATAGATACCCTTCTGCCCCTTCTCCTTCTTCTGTTCGATCTCATCATAATACATCTGTGTCTGACCAATTCCGTTTCGCATCTGTTCCACAGCTGTCACCTTATTCTCGATCACAATCACATAATCATCGCTACTCCCATAAATATCAATGGAACCTTCTTTCCAGCCTTCCATTGTGACATTTTTCAGATTCTTCTCTGTCTGGAATTCAAATCCGTCATAATCCATATTATCAACATCATCATAGGTGATCGTCCCCGCCTTCTGTATATAC
>CAKRLN010000167.1 GCA_934359535.1 uncultured Lachnospiraceae bacterium | reverse complement strand
GGGCCACAAAATGGCTGTATTTCGGGCTTGCCACAAACATCATGCAGACCGCAATTCCAGCTACAATAATTGCCGTACTTAAGTTGCTGATCGCAATAATGATAAGGATTGGAAGCAGAATTACAAACACCTTAATAATAGAAGAAAACTTTCCCATCTGCTTCGGAATCCGCTCAATAAATGCCGCCAGGAATAAGATCATGGCAATTTTTGCAAACTCGGACGGCTGGAACGAAACTGGTCCGATCTGCAGCCATCTCTGGGATCCATTATAGTTTTGTCCTGCCACAATAACCGCTCCACAGAGTCCTGCGGACAGCAGATATGCAAGCACGGAAAACTTCTTCCAGAACGTATACGGGATCTTTGCAAGCAGAAACAGAAATACAAACCCAAGGATAATTGCCATCAGCTGCTTTTTCAGATAAAAGGCTGCATCGCCAAATTTGTTGGCAGCCGTATAAGAGCTTGTGCTATAGAGCATAACCAGCCCAAAGCAGATCAAAAAGATAATGATAAACAGCAGATTATAGTCAAAATATCTCGGCTCCTTCGGCGTTACCTGCTCTGGTGCACTTTGCGCGGTATTTTTTCTGGCTCTCTTTTTCTCCGGTTGTCTGCTGGTCGTCTTCTTTCTCATATTTACTCCTTTAAGCCGCGGACAATATCCTTAAAGATCCTTCCTCTTTCCTCATAATTCGGAAACATTCCCCAGCTTGCACATGCCGGTGAAAGTAACACTGCTTCCCCGGATACTGCATGGTCATAGCAGTAGTGAATTGCTTCCTCAAATGTCTCACATAATACAACATCCGTAAATCCATGCCGTTTCGCACACTCAGCGATCTTCTCCTTCGTCTGTCCGATTAAAACAAGTCCACGTACCTTACCGTCAAACGCTTCGATCCACTCATCATATTCAGACTGCTTATCATAACCGCCACCAATCAGCCAGGTCGGACGGTTCATGGCACGGATTCCCTGAATTGCTGCATCCGGGTTTGTTCCCTTCGAATCGTTATAGAATTTTACTCCACGCTTCTCACATACATATTCAATACGGTGTTCAACAGCCGTGAAGGTTTTTAACACTTCTACAATCTTCTCCATCGGAACACCAAATGCCGTCGTGATCGCACAGGCTGCCATCACGTTCTCATAATTGTGGTTTCCAAGCAGATTTAATTCATGCACATGGATCACAAGGGATGCCTTGCCGTCTTTTGCCTGATAAATATTCCCATCTTCCAGGTAAAATCCATTATCCAGTCTGCGCTTGCTGCTGAAATAAACAACCCTTGTAGAAAGCGATTCCCCAAATGCACGCAGTACTTCATCCTCATAGTTTAGTACACAGGTGTCATCCGGTATCTGGTTTCTTGTAATATCTTCTTTGGTCCGGATATAGCATTCCATGGTATGGTGGCGGTTTAAATGATCCGGTGTAATATTTAAGATTGCGGAAACCTCCGGACGAAACGCATGGATCGTCTCAAGCTGGAAGCTGCTGATCTCCGCAACCGTAACGGTCTCCTCTGTTGTATCTGCGGCAACCGATGTATATGGGATTCCGATATTTCCGACAACCTTGACATCCTTATAGTAATTCTCCATAATTGCACCAGTCAGTGCCGTTGTCGTTGTCTTTCCGTTCGTTCCCGTGATTGCAGCCAGACGTCCCTTTGCAAACGCATAGGCAAGCTCAATCTCACCCCAGATTGCAATGTTCTTCTCGCGCATTTTATTTACCATCGGAAGATCTGTTGGAACGCCAGGGCTTAACACTGCAATGTCAAAGCTCTCCAGCTGTTCGTCACTCATCTCCCCGAGAATAACAGGAATGTTTCTTAATTTTTCACTTTTTTCGTATACTTTTTCCAGATCCAGGTCTTTGTTTCCATCAAACAAAGTCACCTGGATCTCTTTTTTTAATAATAATTCACATGCGGCAATTCCGCTGATTCCGGTTCCAACAACCAGAACGTTTTTTTCTGCAAGATTCATGCTCCTCTTCCTCCGTCTACAATTAAATAAGTATACGTTATTTTCCGCTATAATTCAAGCGTTCCCTGTCACTCTTTTTCTGTCTCTGCAGCCTCACCGCGCTCGATTCCCAGATACGGAAGAATATTTTCCAAAATAACTTTTGCAACCGGTGCACAGATCGTTCCGCCATAATAAACACCACTTGGATTTCTTATAATAACAAGCACCAAAACCTTCGGGTCATCTGCCGGGGCAAAGCCTAGAAATGAGGCGATATAACGGTGCTTAGATCTTGGAAGTGTCTGGGATGTTGCGGTCTTTCCACCAATCTCATAGCCTGCAATCTTACAGTTTTTCCCACCGCCCTCGGAAACAACCTTTTCTAAAAGCCCACGCATTGTTTCACTTGTCTTCTCACTGCAGATCCCGCCTTTTGCCTCATAGGAAAGTGTCTTTACCGTGCTTTTGTCTGCGGATTCCACACGGATTCCAAAATGCGGTGTGATCCGGTTTCCTCCATTGATTAATGAGGATACCGTTGTCACAAGCTGAACCGGCGTGATCTGGAAGGACTGGCCAAAAGAAATCGTTGCAAGCTCCACAAGCCCGATATGGTCTAAGCTGTGCATAATTGTCTGTGCTTCTCCCGGCAGATCGATATTCGTCTTCTGCATGAGACCAAATCTGCCAAAATAGTCATAAAACCGCTCTGCGCCGATGCGGAGTCCTACTGTGACAAAGACCGGATTACACGAATTTTCGATTCCCTGGACAAACGTTTGTGCCCCATGTCCGGTTGTTCTTGCACATCGTATCTTCCGGTCCTCCACCATAATATAGCCTGGACAGCTGAATGTATCCTCCGGTGTAACTGCACCACATTCGAGCGCTGCCGCTGCTGTTATGATCTTAAAGGTCGATCCCGGTTCATAGGTATCTGACACGCAGCGGTTCCGCCACATATTATTCAAATATTCCATTTCTTTTTCTGATCCCTGAAATTGTGCCATATCCCCGGTCAGTGTAAAAGGCGCATTTAAATCAAATTCCGGGACATCCGCCATTGCCATAATCTCACCATTTGACGGATTCATTACAATAATGCTGACACTGTCCGCTTCCTTCTGGAGCATCGCTTTTTCTGCCTCCTGCTCGCAGAACGACTGGATATTGTAATCCAAAGAAAGATAAAGATTACTTCCACTGTCCGCTTCCTTTCGCATCTCCCCCTCACGGTCAACCTCCACTCCCCTTGCATCCGTGACTGTCAGTATTTTTCCATTCGTTCCCTGTAAAATATCATCATATTTGACCTCAAGCCCGATGATTCCCTGATTATCTCCTCCGGTAAAGCCAAGAACCTTTGATGCAAGCTCTCCATACGGATAAATACGCTTATAATCCTCATCCACCTTCACGCCATCCATCCCATAGGAAAGAATACGGTCTCCGGCTTCTTTATCCACATTACTTTTGATCCGTTCGATAGAACTAACCTTCTCGACACGCTTGCGCACACGTTCTTCTGAAAGACCAAGCTCTGCGGTAAGCATACGGATCACCCCTTCCGGATCCTTTATCTGGTTGTGGATAACCGAAATGGTACAAACCGAGGTATTCGACGCAAGCACCTTTCCGTTGACATCAAGGATTTTTCCCCTTGCCGCCTTAATGTCACGCTCTCTCTGGTGCAGTTGTCTTGCATTTTCTGTATAATAATCCGAACAAAAGATCATAAGATAGACAAGACGTCCTGCAAGAAACAGGATCATCGCAAGAACCATGAGAAAAAACACAAAGATTTTTTTCCGTATCCGTGTTTTATTTCTCTCCAAGCAAAATACCCCCACAAAATGCCTTATCATATCTTATGTAAGCATTTCCGGGGGTATACGTTTCTCTTATTGTCCTGCGTTCTCATCAACCGGATTATCCGCATTTTGTGCCTGCTGTCCGGCTTCTGTGCTCTTTTTCGTTACATCGGTTCCGGTAATTCCGTATTCTGCATTGGTTCCCTTCTGTTCCTCATCCGGATAAATGTTCAGATAAGGAAGCACTTCCTTTAAGATCTCTCTTGAAATATTCATCGCAAATGCACCGTGGGACTGATCCTCCACATTCGGCTCATCGACTACGACATAGATCATAAGCTGCGGGTTCTCCTGCGGAACATATCCGATATAGGATACGACATACTTGCCGTTTCCACGCGGCAGCTTCTCTGCGGTACCAGTTTTTCCACCCATGGAATAGCCATCAAGCTTGGCCATCTTACCAGTTCCCTCGGAAACAACGCTGTACATATAATCCTTGATCTGTCTGCTTGTGGAAGCAGAAACGGTCTCTTTTACAACAGTCGGATCAATCGTCTGGATCGTATTGCCATCCGCATCGATAATCTTCCTCACTACATGTGGCTGGTAATACGTTCCTCCATTAATCAGGGAACAAAACGCACTTCCAAGCTGGATCATTGTCGTATTATAGTTCTGTCCGAAGGAGTTCGTTGCAAGATCGACCGGCTTCATATTATCGAGCGTATAAACCAGAGTCGATGTATTTGCTTCGCCGGGAAGATCAATGTTTGTTTTCAACCCAAAGCCATAGGAAGACTGGTATCTGACAAAATTCTCTGCCCCGATCCTATAGGACATCTGCATCAATGCATCGTTACAGGAGTTCATAAGTGCCTGTCGCACCGTCTCCAGGCCATGTCCGGAACGTTTTACACAGCCGATAATACGGCCGTCAAATTCCTCTCCACCATCACAGTCAAAGGTCATATCATCGGTAACTGTTCCCGTATCAAGACCTGTTGCAATCGTAAATGGCTTCTGTACAGATCCCGGTTCAAACGTACTTGTAACGCAATAGTTCTGCCAGAGCTTATTTAAAAGCTCCATACTCTCATCATCAGACATGGCATCAATCTGTTCCTGTGAATAGTACGCCGTCAGATCCATTGGATTATCCAGATCAAAGTTCGGATAGTTCGCCATGGCAAGCACTTCTCCGGTATTCGGGTTCATGACAAGCACTCCGGTATTCGTACTCCCTGCCCCTTCTCTGTAGTTATCACGGTACATTTCGTTGTACTGCTTGATCTTATCCTCCACAATTGACTGGATATTGGCATCGATCGTTGCAACAAGCGTTTTTCCATCCTTGGCATTAATTACCGTTTTCTCGAAATCATTGTCTGAATTGAGATATCCATACTCACGCCCATTGATTCCATTTAAGGTATCATTATAATAATTCTCCAGTCCCGCCGCTCCGATATTCCCAGATCCGGTAAATCCAATTAAGGAGCTTGCAAGTGTATGAT
>CAKRLN010000166.1 GCA_934359535.1 uncultured Lachnospiraceae bacterium | reverse complement strand
GTCAGTTCATCCAGGACAACTACACTCCATATGATGGAGATGAAAGCTTTTTGGCAGAACCGACAGAGGCAACCGAGAAACTCTGGGACGCACTTCAGAAATTACAGAAGGAAGAGCGTGCAAAGGGCGGAATCCTTGACATGGAGACCGAGGTTGTAACTGGAATTACAGCTTATGGACCTGGCTATATTGATGAGTCCTTAAAGGAGCTTGAGAAGGTTGTTGGTCTTCAGACAGACAAGCCTTTAAAGAGAGCGTTCATGCCTTATGGCGGAGTTAAGATGGCTGTTCAGGCATGCGAGACATATGGTTATGAGGTAAGCCCGAAATTAAAAGAGATTTTTACAAAATATCATAAAACACATAACACAGCAGTGTTTGATGCATACACACCAGAGATGCTTAAGGTGCGTCATGCAAAGATCTTAACAGGTCTGCCAGATACATACGGAAGGGGACGTATTGTTGGCGATTACCGCCGTGTTGCTTTATATGGTCTGGATTATCTGATCGCAGAGAAGAAAAAGGACAAAGCAAACTGCGGATGCGGACAGATGACGGATGATGTAATCCGTTTAAGAGAAGAGATCGCTGAGCAGATCAAGTGCTTAGAGGATATGAAGAAGCTTGCAGAGATCTACGGCTATGATATTTCAAAACCTGCAACGAATGCAAAAGAGGCTGTCCAGTGGTTATACTTTGGATACCTTGCAGCAATTAAGACACAGAACGGTGCAGCAATGTCAGTAGGACGTGTTTCTACTTTCCTTGATATTTATATTGAAAGAGATATCGAGAAAGGAATTTTAACTGAGGAGGAAGCACAGGAGTTAGTTGACCACTTTACCATGAAGCTTCGTATGGTAAAATTCGCACGTATCCCTTCCTACAACCAGTTATTCTCCGGTGACCCGGTATGGGCTACCTTAGATGTTGCAGGAACCGGTGTGGACGGACGTTCCATGGTTACAAAGACAGACTTCCGTTTCTTACACACCTTAGAGAATATGGGACCAGCTCCGGAACCAAACCTTACGGTATTCTATTCTTCCAGACTGCCACAGACCTTCAAGGATTACGCGGCTAAAATCTCGATTGAGACAAGCTCGATCCAGTATGAGAATGATGATGCAATGAAACCTGTATGGGGGGATGACTATGCAATCTGCTGCTGTGTATCTGCTACACAGACTGGTAAAGAGATGCAGTTCTTCGGTGCCCGTGCAAACCTTGCAAAATGCTTATTGTATGCAATCAACGGTGGTGTGGATGAGAAATCCGGTGAGCAGGTCGGACCAAACTACACACCAATTACTTCTGAGTACTTAGATTATGATGAGGTAATGGCAAAATATGACAAGATGATGGACTGGTTAGTTGATATCTACGTAAATACATTAAATCTGATCCAGTACATGCATGATAAATATTACTATGAAGCAGCAGAGCTTGCTCTTATGGACACGGACTTAAAGAGAACCTTTGCAACCGGTATTGCAGGATTCTCCCATGTAATCGATTCCCTTTCTGCGATCAAATATGCGAAGGTTAAGGTTGTACGTGATGAGAACGGCCTTGCAAAAGACTTTGAGATTGAAGGAGACTTCCCGAAATACGGAAACGATGACGACCGTGCAGATGAGATCGGTGTATGGCTTCTTAAGACCTTCATGGATAAGTTAAAGAAACATCATACTTACCGTGATTCAGAGCCTACCACATCGATCCTGACAATTACATCCAACGTTGTTTATGGTAAAGCAACCGGAGCTATGCCGGATGGACGTAAAGCAGGGGAGCCGCTTTCACCGGGAGCAAACCCATCCTACGGTGCAGAGCAGAACGGACTTCTTGCTTCTTTGAATTCCCTTACAAAGCTTCCATATGAGTGGGCACTTGATGGTATCTCGAATACACAGACGATTAATCCGGGTGCGCTTGGAAACAATGAGGATGAGAGAATCGACAACCTTGTAAATGTGATGGACGGATACTTTGATCAGGGAGCACATCACCTGAATGTCAATGTATTCGGAAAAGAAAAACTGATCGATGCAATGGAGCATCCGGAGAAGGAAGAGTACGCAAACTTCACGATCCGTGTTTCTGGATATGCAGTAAAATTCATCGATTTAACAAAAGAGCAGCAGCTTGATGTAATCGCACGTACCTGCCACGAAAGAATGTAGCAGATACGGTCGGAGGGACCATGGAAGAAGTATTCGGAAATATTCATTCGGTAGAGAGTTTCGGTTCAGCAGATGGACCAGGTGTGCGATACATTGTTTTTCTAAGAGGCTGCAATATGCGCTGCAAATACTGCCATAACCCGGATACCTGGGCGAAGACAGACGGCGGTCAGAAGATGAGTGCATCGGAGGTATTAAAAAAGGCACTCCGGTATAAAAATTACTGGAAGAAAAAGGGCGGAATCACAGTCAGTGGAGGAGAAGCGCTTCTTCAGATCGACTTTGTGACGGAGCTCTTCCGGCTGGCAAAGGAGGCAGGCGTAAATACCTGCCTGGATACCTCCGGTAATCCTTTTACGAGAGAGGAACCATTTTTCGGCAAATTCAAAGAACTGATGAAGTATACCGATCTTTTTATGCTGGATATCAAGCACATTGATCCAAACGGACATAAGGAGCTTACGGGACAGCCAAATGATAATATTCTTGATATGGCACGTTTCCTGTCGGAGAATGGCAAGGCAATGTGGATCCGCCATGTACTTGTTCCGGGTGTCACAGATGGCAAAGATCAGCTTACACGGCTGAGGGAATTTATTGATACGCTTTCCACAGTGGAGCGCGTGGAGATTCTTCCGTATCATACACTTGGTGTTTTTAAATGGAAGGAGCTTGGAATTCCTTATCAGCTGGAACATGTTGATCCTCCGACAAAGGAGCAGATCGGGCGCGCAGAAGAGATCTTAGGAATTTCCAGATAAATATGGAAAAAGCAAAGGAAGCAGGGGCATTGTGCTCCTGCTTCCTTTGTACGTCTTTTGAAAAAGTGCTGAAAAGTATTCAAAAAGTGCCGGATCATCAAGAAATTCTTGTTTCCGTTTTCTGAATCATTTAGTATAATAAACAAGGCAAAAATCAGAGAAAATAAGAAGAAAGAGGCGTTACTATGAATATTGTAGTATTAGCAGGCGGATTAAGCACAGAAAGAGATGTTTCCTTCGTAACCGGGAACATGGTTTCAAAGGCATTAAGAGAGAATGGACACCGGGTTATCTTACTAGATGTTTTTATGGGATACAGCGATAAAGAAGAGGATCTGACGGGTATTTTTGACCGGAGTGAGGAAGTGAGTGTCAAAGTAGAGGGAATCCCGGAGACGGCACCGGATCTTGCGAAAGTAAAGGCATCAAGGAAGGATCAGTCGGATTGTTTCTTTGGCCCGAATGTGATCCGTATGTGCCAGATGGCAGACATTGTATTTATGGCACTTCGCGGAGAGAACGGAGAGAATGGAAAGATCCAGGCAGCCTTTGATCTGTTTGGCATCCGTTATACCGGAAGTGATTATTTAAGCAGTGCAATTGCGATGAACAAGGGCATTGCAAAACAGTTTTTCCAGGCACATGGGATTCCGACACCGGGCGGAATTACGATGAAAAAGGAGAACAGGGAGGATGACCTTTCGAAGCTTCCAGTTTCCCTTCCATGTATTGTTAAGCCATGCTGTGGCGGTTCGAGCATCGGTGTTACGATCGTGCGCAGTGAGGAAGCGTTTAAAAAAGCGCTCGATGATGCATTTTTCTGGGAAAATGAGCTTGTCATTGAAGAATTTGTACAGGGCAGAGAGTTCTCGGTCGGCGTGATCGAGGGCAAGGCACTTCCAATTATCGAGATTGCACCAATTCAGGGATTTTACGATTACAAGAATAAATATAAGGCAGGAAGTGCTGTAGAGACCTGTCCAGCAGAGCTTCCGGATGAAGTGACAAAGCAGATGCAGAAATATGCCGAAGCGGTTGCAGAGTGCGTTGGACTTACTACGTATTCGAGAACGGATTTCCTGTTAAATGAGAACAATGAGATTTTCTGTCTGGAGGCAAATACGCTTCCAGGAATGACTCCGACAAGCCTTCTTCCACAGGAGGCAGCCGTTGTCGGTGTGAACTTTAATCAGCTTTGTGAGCACCTGATTACAATATCATTAAAGAAATATGAGGAGTAGCCATGTTTGGATGTTACCATAGAAGTAAAAACGAGAATCGTATGCCGGATATGACACTCCGGAATATTGCAGAAGCCTGTGGCGGAACCTATGTTGGTTCTACCGAATGCTTATCCGATACGATTGCAGGTGCTGTGATTGACAGCAGACAGGTGAAGCAGGATTATCTTTTTATCCCGATCAAGGGCGAAAAGGTAGACGGTCATAAATTTATTCCGGATGTGTTTGAAAAGGGAGCGCTTGCCGTGCTTTCCGAGCATGCCTTAAAGAATCCGGCAGGACCGTATATCTTAGTGGATTCAACAACTGAGGCAATGAAGAAGATTGCGCGTTTTTACCGTGAGCATCTTCGGATCAAAGTTGTCGGAATTACCGGAAGTGTTGGAAAAACAAGTACAAAAGAGATGATAGCATCGGTGCTTTCCCAGAAATATAAGGTTTTAAAGACCGCGGGAAATTTCAACAATGAGATCGGGCTTCCACTTACGATCTTCAATATCCGTGCGGAGCATGAAGCTGCGGTGCTTGAGATGGGAATTTCGGATTTCGGGGAGATGCACCGCCTTGCTGAGATGGCAAACCCGGATATCTGTGTGATCACGAATATCGGACTGTGCCATCTGGAGAATCTGCATACCAGAGATGGCATTTTACAGGCAAAAACAGAAAGCTTTGAGCATCTGACACCAAATGGCATTGCCATTTTAAATGGAGATGATGATAAGCTTTGTACAAAGACGGTTGTAAATGGTCAGCCGGCAGTCTTTTATGGAATCGGGGAGGCTCCAAAGCTTGCAGAAAACGGACAGCCGATGGCAGAAAAATCGATCTATGCAACCGATATTGAAAATCTTGGCTTTGAGGGTATGAAAGCTAAGATTAATACACCGGAAGGAAGCTTTGTGGCGCAGATTCCGATTGCAGGGGAGCACAATGTATACAATGCGCTTGCTGCAACGGCAGCTGGATTAAAGCTAGGACTTACCATTTCAGAGATTGCAGCAGGAATTGCGTCAGTTGAGACAATTTCGGGAAGAACGAACTTTCTTGACGTAAACGGAATGACGGTAATTGATGACTGCTACAATGCAAATCCGGTATCTATGGAGGCAGCCTTAGAGGTGTTATCC
>CAKRLN010000165.1 GCA_934359535.1 uncultured Lachnospiraceae bacterium | reverse complement strand
GCTTCTTGTCTGCACTGGCGCCGTGCTTGGTGCCCTTCAGATTTATGAGCCGTTTTCTGAATGGGCAGGAGCCGGCGCGAATGTGCCGCTTCTTGGATTTGGCAATGTACTTTTTCAGGGCGTGAAGGAGGCAGTCGATGCAAATGGATTTATCGGCATTTTTATGGGAGGCTTTAAAGCCTGTGCTATCGGTGTCTCTGCGGCACTTGTATTTTCCTATCTGGCATCTTTGATTGTAAATCCGAAGATGAAAAAATAAAGCTGCTGGCCACACGGTAGTGTGAACAGCAACAAAAGAAATCGTGTATAAATTATGCCGCATTGTGGATACTATGGGTAAGCGTAACTGCTGATCATGAAAGGAGTAGGATAAAATGAAAAAAGCAAAACTTTTTGTAATGACCTGTCTGCTTGCCGGAAGTTTTTCGATGTTTACTGCCTGTGGCACAAATAGCAATGGAAATGGCACAGAAATGGGAACCGAGAATAATGGAAATGATGGAAGCAATGTAGGAAATGATATTAAGGATATGGGCGATAACATCGTAGACGGGGTGGAAAATGCCGGTGATGCTGTTGTCGATGGAGCCCGCGACCTGACTGGAACCGGGGAAAACAATAACGGAGCAGTGGATAATAATACGAATCATAACGGTGAAGTGGACAACAACACCAACAATCAGAATCCAAATAACGGCGCGGCGCGTTAGTGAGGGATGGGCAGGCTTTTTGATCAGGTAAGACTTCAAATGGGCCTGCTCATTTTCTATTGACAGGGATTGTGGTACATAAGAACGGAGTCCGGGGAACTTGCTATTTGGGCGGGGCGATGGTAAGATGGAAGATATGCTACAGGCGGGAAGCGTTATAAAACAGCTTGGAAAGGTGTATTTTTATGGGAAGATTTGTGAAAAAAATGACGAAGGAAACCTATATCCAGATCACAGAGCCACTCCGGCAGAATAAAAAACTGGCAAAATGCATACAGCTCATAAACCGGATATTGACTGCGGTGGTCTTTTTTGCGTATCCGTCACTCCTTCTCTGGCTTTATCTGAAAAGACCAAACGCTCTGGTTCAGGCACTTACCGTACCGTTTAATTCCTTTGTAATCCTTACAGCATTCCGCTATGCGGTAAACGCCAAACGCCCATATGAGGTCTTTGACATTCCACCTGTTATTCCAAAGGACACAAAAGGAAAATCATTTCCAAGCAGACATGTATTTTCTGTATTTCTCATAGCTATGACGTATCTGTTTTTGTGTCCGGCTGTCTGGATCGGTATTCTGCTTCTTACAGCAGGCGTCCTTCTTGCCATTGTCCGTGTTTGGTCCGGCGTGCATTTTCCAAGGGATGTAATTGCCGGGGCAGTATTTGGAATGGTGTCTGGGTGGATTGGATTTGTTCTGTTATGAGGTGCAGCATAAAAGTCTGGCACAGCATTTTGTTATAGACTATGCCGTAATGGGGCGAAAACAAAGAAAAATTGACAGAATCGCCCGAAAAGTGAAGCAGACAGCCGGTCTTACAAATTCATATCGCTTTCTCATGCAAAATGCAGTATAATAGAGAGTAAGATTTTGAATCGAATATACGTTCTGTAATTGCCAAACTTATAGAAAAAGTGAATTCGAACAATCGGAAGCAGTAAAATATGAGTTTGGCAATTACAGAACGAAAGAATGAATTTGTAAGGAGACACACCCATGGCATTTGCGCATCTGCACACTCACACGGAATATTCCCTTTTAGATGGTTCCAACAAAATAAAGAATTACGTTTCCCGTGTCAAAGAGCTTGGGATGACAAGTGCTGCCATTACAGATCACGGTGTCATGTACGGAGTGATCGAATTTTACAAGGAATGCAAGGCGCAGGGGATTAATCCCATCATCGGCTGTGAAATCTATGTGGCTCCGAATTCCAGATTTGACCGTGAGTCGGGACATGGGGAGGACCGCTATTATCATATGGTGCTTTTAGCTGAGAATAACACCGGCTATCAGAATCTGATGAAGATCGTCTCAATCGGATTTACCGAGGGCTATTATTACCGCCCAAGGGTTGATGTGGAGACACTGGAAAAATACCATGAGGGGATTATCGCGTTATCTGCGTGTCTGGCAGGAGAGATTCCAAGGTATCTGATGCGTGGCTTTTATGAGGAAGCAAAGGAGACTGCCGTCAAATATGAAAGGCTGTTCGGTAAGGGCAATTTCTTTTTAGAGCTACAGGATCATGGAATTCCGGATCAGAAGCTTGTCAATTCACAGCTTCTTAGGATGAGTGAGGAGACTGGGATTGAGCTTGTGTGCACGAATGATATCCATTATACCTATAAGGAGGACGTAGAGGCGCATGATGTGCTGCTCTGTATCCAGACCGGAAAAAAGATCACGGACGAGGACCGTATGCGCTATGAGGGTGGTCAGTTTTATGTAAAAAGCGAGGAAGAGATGACAAAGCTCTTCGGCTATGCAAAACAGGCGGTGGAAAATACAGCGCGGATTGCGGACCGCTGTCATGTTGAGATCGAGTTTGGAAATTACAAGATTCCAAAGTATGAGGTGCCGGATGGCTATGCGACTGCTTATGACTTTTTAAGTGCACTCTGTGAGCAGGGCTTTACCGAAAAATACCGGAAGAACCCGGAGTATGATGAGGCAGAGCTTACCGATATTTACGAGAAAATGCAGTATGAGCTTGGGATCATAAAGAAGATGGGCTTTGTGGAGTATATTCTCATCGTATGGGATTACATTAACTGGTGTCGGACACATGACTGCTGGGTTGGACCGGGAAGAGGATCAGCAGCGGGAAGCAAGGTGTGCTATTGTACCGGGATCACAAATATCGATCCGGTCAAATACAATCTTCTGTTTGAGCGTTTCTTAAATCCGGCGCGTGTGTCGATGCCGGATATTGATGTGGACTTTGAGTATGCGGAGCGTTACCGGGCAATCGAATATGTTACCAGGAAATACGGAAAGGATTCC
Organism: uncultured Lachnospiraceae bacterium; assembly: GCA_934359535.1. Classification (GTDB taxonomy): domain Bacteria; phylum Bacillota; class Clostridia; order Lachnospirales; family Lachnospiraceae; genus Roseburia. The sequence continues at coordinate 2,331 of CAKRLN010000165.1, read as the reverse complement.
GTAACACAGATCGTAACGTTTGGAACAATGGCGGCAAGAGGGGTTATTAAGGCGGTTGGAAAGGTACTGGATTTTCCTTATGCGGAGATGGACCGCGTTGCTAAAATGATTCCGATGGAATTAAATATCACGATCGATAAGGCACTTAAGATGAACCCGGAATTCCGTGCGCTTTATGAGAATGATGTGCGCATGCACGACCTCATTGATATGGCGAAAAAGCTTGAGGGGCTTCCAAACCATACATCTGTGCATGCAGCAGGTGTTGTTATTTATCCTGGGGTTGCGAGTGATTATGTGCCGCTTGGCCGTGCCAGTGACGGAAGCCCGACTGCAGAATTTAATATGGTCCAGCTTGAGGAGCTTGGGCTTTTGAAGATGGATTTCCTTGGACTTCGGACACTGACTGTTTTAAAGGATGCGGTGAAAAATATCAAGGCGTCTAAGAATGTCGATGTTGACATTGACCATATTGATTTAAATGATAAACAGGTGCTTGGCTTTATCGGAACCGGAAAGACGGAAGGCGTTTTCCAGCTTGAGTCTGCGGGGATGCAGAATTTCATGAAGGAATTAAAACCACAGAGCTTTGAGGATATCGTAGCGGGGATTTCCTTGTACCGTCCGGGACCAATGGATTTTATCCCGGATTATATCAAAGGAAAAAACCATCCGGATCAGATTCATTATGTCACACCGGAGCTTGAGAGCATCCTAGAGCCGACCTATGGCTGTATCGTATACCAGGAGCAGGTTATGCAGATCGTGCAGAAGCTTGCGGGCTATACGATGGGGCAGGCGGACAATATCCGCCGTGCCATGAGTAAGAAAAAGCAGTATGTCATCGATGCCGGACGGAAGAGCTTTGTATACGGAGATGAGGCGGAAGGGATAAAGGGCTGTATCGCGAATGGGATTACAGAGGAAGCGGCGAATGCGATCTATGATTCCATGGTAGATTTTGCAAAATATGCGTTTAATAAATCCCATGCAGCAGCTTACGCGGTGATCAGCGTGCAGACGGCATGGCTGAAATACTATTATCCAGTCGAATTCATGGCAGCGCTTATGACTTCTGTGATCGACAATTCCACAAAGGCATCCGAATACCTTTATCACTGCAAGGAGATGGAGATTCCGGTGCTTCCGCCAGACATCAATTCCGGCTGGGGAGAGTTTACCGCAGAAGGAAAAAACGTGCGCTATGGGCTCTATGCGGTCAAGGCGCTGGGACGTCCGGTTATTGACCGGATCATCGAGGAACGCGGGGAAAACGGTCCCTATAAGACGCTTCAGGAATTTATCGAGCGCACCTGTGACCGTGATGTGAATAAGCGTGCTGTCGAGAACCTGATCAAAGCAGGAGCCTGTGACAGCTTAAACGGGACAAGGAAGCAGATGGTAATTGTTTCAGGTTCGATTATTGACCAGACGGCACAGAAGAAGAAAAATTCCCTCGCCGGGCAGATGAGCCTGTTTGATCTCGTCGGGGAGGAGGAAAAAGCAGCTTATCAGGTGCATTTTCCAAATGTCGGCGAGTATCCGAAGGAGGAGCTTTTAAGCTATGAGAAGGAGGTGCTCGGCATTTACTTAAGCGGACATCCGCTAGAGGAGTATCTTGATAAGTGGAAGAAAAACACGACGTCTGCGGCGATTGATTTTGTGCTTGACGAGGAGACCGGGGTAAGCAAGGTGCAGGACAATGAAAAGGTTGTCTGCGGAGGCATTATCACGGAAAAATCAGTAAAGTACACAAGAAATAACCAGGCGATGGCATATATCACGGTTGAGGATATTACAGGCTCAGTGGAAGTCATTATTTTTCCGAAAACATATGAAAGGTTTGGCCAGTATCTTCTTTTGGATGAGAAGGTGTTTGTCTCAGGAAGGGCGCAGGTTGAGGAGGAACGCGACGGCAAGATCATCTGTGACCGCATTATCCCGTTTGATGAGACAAAAAAGGAGCTGTGGCTGCAGTTTGCATCAAAAGAGGAATATGAGAGGCTTGAGCAAAAGACGATGGAAGCCTTGTATGATTCAGAGGGCAGGGATGAGGTTGTCATCTATCTTTCCGGAACCAGACAGATCAAACGGCTTGGCAAAAACCGTTCAGTACACGCCAATCCGGAGCTTTTGGGCCGTTTAACGGAGCTTCTTGGTGAAAATAATGTAAAAGTTGTTGAAAAGAGCATTGAAAACAGATAAAAAACAGTTTACAATACAATAGATTGATGAAAATTTAACAGAATCGATATTAGGAGGAAGTAACGATGGCAAAAGAGATTAACACAATTGGTGTCCTTACTAGTGGTGGAGATGCTCCTGGAATGA
>CAKRLN010000164.1 GCA_934359535.1 uncultured Lachnospiraceae bacterium | reverse complement strand
CGCTCATTCAGGGAGAGGTTCCGGTATCCTATACAAACGGACTTCCTTCCTATATGGATGTCTCACACCTAAGCCATTCTTAAGAAAACGAAAATGCCGGAACCACTATCAGGTTCCGGTTTTTTATGTTATAATATCATGATGCCAGGGTCAAAAGATGCCCTACAAATTGAAAAAGGAGGAAGCACATATGAAACTCAAAAAGGATATCCCTCATATCCTATGCTACATATTGATTGGCAGCGCTGCGGTACTGCTTGCCATCTACCTTGGCTTTTGTATCTATTACAACAGCCATTATTATTCCCAAACGGCTATCGGAGATGTTTCCTGCGGTGGCAAAACCGCTTCCTACGTGGAAAAAGTAAATAAACAGAACGCTTCCGATTATCTGCTTACTGTCTATGACCGCAATCAGAATAAATATCATCTGAAGGGAAGTGACTTCGGTTATCAGTACCAGTCGTCCGGAGAAGAGGAATCCATTCTAAAAGAACAGAATCCGTTTCTCTGGCCGTCTGGTCTGTTCCACCGTGCAGTCTATACCTTAAAATCCTCATCAACCTTTGATGCAGATGCCTTAAACGATGCGATCAGCAATCTTGCTTTTATGAGCACCGATGCCATGACCGCACCACAAAATGCTTATATCAGCATAACCGATGACGGCTATGAAATCGTTCCGGAGGTTCCCGGAACAACGGTTCTCCCTAAGCAGGTACAAAAGGAGATCACCGAGGCCGTCGAGAAGCAGGAAACAAGTGTTACCTTATCCGATGACTGTTATGTGGCTCCGGAGATTCTCTCCACCGATTCCAGCTTACAGGATACCGCAAACCAGCTTGACCGCTATATGGCAGCCGTGATCACCTACGATATTGAAGGCGCCGATGAAACACTGACAGCACCCGAGATCTTAAAAATGCTTGATATCTCCGAGGACGGCAATGTAACAATGAATGAGGATAAGATTACCTCATACGTACAGTATCTTGCAAGCACCTACAATACCTACGGTGACACCAGAGCGTTTACAACTTCAAAGGGAGATGTTGTCGAGGTATCCGGCGGTGATTATGGCTGGGTTATTTCAAAATCCAAAGAAGCCGAGGAAATCAAAAAAGATCTCGAAGGTGGAAAACCCGTTGAACGTGAACCGGTCTATGAACAGACTGCCCTTTATCCGGCACCGAATGATATCGGACCAACCTATGTCGAGTTAGACTATTCAAACCAGCACATGTACTATTATAAGGATGGTGCTCTTGTATTTGATACCGATTTCGTATCCGGCAAATTGAGTAACGGAAACGGCTCCCCGGACGGTGTTTACAAGATCGTATACAAACAGAGTCCATCCCGCCTGGTTGGGGAAACCTATGATACAGAGGTTCAGTACTTTATTCCATTCGCCTATAATGTCGGCTTCCATGATGCAACCTGGCAGCCAAAGTTCGGTGGTGACTGGTACTTAACCCACGGCTCCCATGGCTGTATCAACATGTCACTTGACAAGGTACAGCAGTTCTATGACATGATTGAAGTCGGAACACCGGTCGTTGCCTACTACCGTACCCCGGTCAGCCTGACATCCGAAAGTGCGCAGATCTCAAATGCGGGATCCTACGTAAAAAAATAAAGGAGAACCAAAACGTTATGTTTCGTTTAATTGCAGAAATTGCAGAAATTAATTTAGATAATGTAAAGCTCCCAAAAATTCCGGGACTTGGCATGCTCATGCGGATGCCGGATGCACAGAAGGTAAGCATGTTTGTTACCGCAATGAATTCCCAGAAGGCGCAGATTCTTCCAAAGATTGAGGAAGAGCTTGGGAAGAAATGGGGATACATCCGTATCTCAGATATTGCGGCTGAAGCACCCTCCGATGGCAGTTGTCTTGCAAGGCTTCGGATCGATATCGCGGATGCAGATTATGACCGTGCAATCGATGCCATCCTTCCTGGCATCTTACAGCCATCGGATATCCCGTTGATTTTCGGAGACAGCTATCACGGCTCCTTCTCCACACCGGATGTCATTTTCTACATGCACCAGGCCCCAGATCCTGCCCGCAAGGAATTTTATCTTGTCAAAGCCTTAAGCACTGAAAAACAGAATCTTATCAATACCTTTGAGTACGGTGCCTCCACCCAGGGCGCACACCTTAAGATTGCCACATTGCGTTTTCTTTTAAGGCAGTCTTAACCCAAAAGAAGAGAAGAAGTCTTCCACATCAATTGGAATCTTCTTCTCTTCTTTTTCTTTCGGAAAGACATCATGATTTCAGAATGAAATCATTTTCCGGTACAGAAACATTTTTCGGCATGAAATCATTTTCCAGAACGAAATCAGGATGCGAACACGAATTGCTTTTCGAATTGTTCTAACGAAAGTGGCTTTCCAAACAGATACCCCTGTCCATATGCAATCTTCATCCGCTGGATGATTTCCAGCTGTTTTTCTTCTTCCACACCCTCGACACAGATGCTTACCCCGATCGTAGCTGCAAGCTCTGCCACCATTTTTACAAAGGCATCCGAAAAATCGTCCTCCGCAATATGCTCGATAAAGCAGCGGTCGATCTTTATAATATCAATCGGCATCTCCCGGATATGGTTCAAAGAAGAATATCCCGTTCCAAAATCGTCAAGTGCCACTTTCACCCCAAGCGCCTTGATCTGCCCTAAAATCCATTTCATACGGTCCATATCATTAATTGCAAGGCTTTCCGTTACTTCAAGCGTCAGGTTCTCCGGACTCAGGCCTGTTTTCTTTAATGTTTCCCTGATCTTATCCACAATGTCATTCTGTAAAAGCTGTACAACTGAGAGGTTGACATTAATCCGGTAATCCGGATGTCCCATGTCATTCCAGTATTTGCAGCGCGCTGCGGCCTGCTCTAACACATATTCCCCGATCGGATTAATCAGTCCCAGATATTCCGCAAGCGGAATAAAATCCGCCGGTGAAATATAGCCCATCTCCTCGGAATTCCAGCGGATCAAAGCCTCTGCCCCATGACAGCTTGTTCCATCCCCTGTAATATCAACGACCGGCTGGTAAAAGACCTCAAATTCCTGGCAGGCATTCATCGTGGCGTTCCGCATATTCTTCTCAAGATCCAGTCTCCGGTAGGAAGCATCATCCTGATCATCATAGTACGTAATACGGTTCTTTCCACTGCGCTTTGCCTCAAACAATGCAATATCCGCTTTCTGGATCACCTCTTCAACCGTGCTTCCATCTGTTGGAAATTTGACAATTCCCATGCTCATCGTGCAGTAATATTCACTCCCCTTTAAATACCACGGCTTACGGAAAATATCCGAAATGTCATTGCAGATTGCATCGAGCTGTTCAAAATGCGAATTGGTAACAATGATAATAAATTCATCACCGCCCATACGGTAACAGGTACTCGATACCCCGTCTACCCGTTTTAAATTCTTTGAGATCGCCTTTAACAGAATATCTCCATACTGATGTCCAAGTCCGTCATTGATATGCTTGAAGTCATCGAGGTCCAGATATAAAAGTGCCCCCTCAGTACCAGCCTCCTTCGCCTGCGCAATAAAGCGCTCTAAATCCTGCTCACAGCGCATACGGTTATAAAGCCCGGTCAGAAAATCGTTATTCGCCTGCTTCTCAATCTTCTTCTGGTACTGCTTTTTGTCGGTCACATCATAGACCGTGCAAAGCGATACGGTTCTTCCATCTACCCAGTCGATATGTGTTTTGTAAAGATCGAACCACTTATTCTCCTCCGGTGAATAGATTTCCTCAAAGAAATGATCCCGCTCCAGATCCTTTCTGCTGTAAATGATCTCATCAAGCTTTCCCGCCTCAATGCTGCTGCCAAAAAGCTTCTGGAAACGCTGGTTGGCATAAAGGATTACGTGCTTTTGCGGGTCCATGACATAAATGCCGCAGCCTACATTTTCCAGGATAGCCTCTAGCGCTGCATAGGAGCTTGCAAGTGAATTTTTCGCAATGCGTTTGGCAAGGATGCTTTGAATAATACGTTTCACATCATTTAAAAACTTCATATCCTTCACATCCCAGAAGCGTTCCCTCTCATATTCACAGAAGCACAGGTACATCGTCTGCTTCTGGTTGACCTCCACTGGAAGAAATACCCCTGCCTTCAGCCCCACCTTGCCAAAAAATACACGAAATGACTCCGGAAGCAGGGTATTTGATGAGATGATATATGGTTTATCCCCGAAAAACGGAAGCCCCTCCTTTGCAATCTTCTGGAAGCTTTTCATCCGGCAGCGCTCCGGATCCTGGTCAAATTCACAGATCATGTCCACAGTTTTTTCATCCGGCAGAAGCTGCAAAAGGCTTCCAGCCTCAATGTCCATATAATCACAGACGATTGCAAGAATATCATCGACAATGCGGACAAACCCCTTCTCAGATTCTAACATTTTGACTACTTCTGTCATTATCTCGGTTCGTTTCAATTCATTTTTGATCCTGCGCTCTGATTCCATGGTACGCTGGATTGCATCACTTGCAATCAGCTCCTCCATACGCATTGCAAATACCTGCTTGGAAAGCAGCTCTAAAAACTTAATCGCTTTTAATAAGCTCTCTTCTGTCGTGCGCATCATATAATCCGGAACCTCATCCTCCGCACAAAGCTTCTCCTGCAGGATTGCTGCTATCGACCAGATGATCTGGATTTTTCCATCCACATGGATTGCAAGTCCATAAACCTTTAAATACGGAAGCGGCTGTGTCAGCTCAATCACATTCTCAATGCTCTGATCCTCAAGCTTTTTACAGATTTCCCTGCTTACAGAAGCATCAAGCCTTTCCTTTAAAAAGGAAAGCTCCTCCTTACTTCCATACGGCGGGATCACTACACCACTCCCGTCCTTGACACAGCCAAGATACAGATTATTTGCCATACAGAATTCATTCTGCAGGTGTTCCATCAGTTTTAAATCTAACAGCTCGCTCTCTGACTGTTTTCTCTGGTCAGCTTCCTTTAACTTATCCATTGGTTGTACCCCTTATTTTCGTCCAATTATCAACAAATAAAAATCATTTTTCTTCTGCATGCAGTACTCCTGCTTCAGCACAAATTCGCGGTGAAGACGAAGCTGCTTTTTCACAAAGCCGATCTCATTCGTATACAAGATTATGGCAGCATCCTTCGTCAGATGGGCCGGGAGCTTCTGAAAAAACCGCTCATAGAGTGCGTCCAGCTCCTCGCGTGTCTTTTTCCCGCGCACCGGCATATTCGTGATCACCTCATCAAACAGATAATCATGCTTAAAATCAAAGAAATCACGGTGGATAAAATTAATCTTCACCCCTGCCAGGCTTGCATTTTCCCT
>CAKRLN010000163.1 GCA_934359535.1 uncultured Lachnospiraceae bacterium | reverse complement strand
ACCATAAACATCAGATCAAACAGTGTCAGTGCTCCAATGATTCTTGTCTGGACAATAAAGAAGGTTGTCGGGGAAAGCATTGGAACGGTTATATGAAGAAACTGCTGTACCTTGGATGCACCGTCAAGCTCCGCTGCCTCATAATAGTCGCCCGGAATCTCCTGAAGTCCTCCGATAAAAAGCACCATATTATAACCGATGATCGACCAGATTCCAATGATCGCGATGCTGATCCACGCAACATTCGGATCTGAGATCCATGCAACATTTTTATGGAACAGGTTATTGATCAGTCCGAACTGCTGGTTATATAACCATTTCCATACCATTGCAACCGCTGCCGGTGCACAAACCATTGGCAGAAAGAAAATGGTCCGGAAAAAGGATTTTCCCTTGATCTTCTTATCATTTAAAAAGACTGCAAGGATTAAGGAGATCACAACACCAAATGGAACTTCAAGCAGCGCATATTTAATCGTGTTCCAGAGTGACTGCCACACTCTTGTGTCTGCAAAAGCACGGACATAATTATCCAATCCGACAAAAATATTTCCTTTTCCAAAATCGCCTGTTTTGCATAATGACTGATATACTGTCTGGACTGCTGGAATATAATTTAATACGATAAGACCTAACATCGTAGGCAAAATAAATGCCCATGCCCATCGTGCTTCCACTTTGGCAGCCTTTGACATCTTCGCTTTTTTCCTCATAATAGCCTCACTTTCAAAATCAGCGCCCCTGTAAAACCCTCCATTCCACAAGGACGCTGTCATTTATCCATTATTCTGATGCGATTGCATCCTCAATGATCTTCTGCGCATTATCACATGCCTTTTCCATCAGTTCCGGATCGTCCGGGTTCTGCCATGCATCTAAGAAACCGCCCTCTTTCTGAAGTGCGTCCTCCCATACGGTTGTCTTTCTTGTGTATGGTCTGAAATATAAATTTCCGTCTTCCTCTGCTTTTACAAATGGAGAAACATCCAAGCCCTCAAATGCATCGGTAAATGCCTCGGAAACGCCCTTCATACCACCCATGGTAACCCCTAATTCTGCCTGCATTTTCTGACCTTTTTCTGAGCAGAGGTAAGAAATCAAGCTGTAGCATGCATCCGGATCGGCTACTTTGGCATTTGCAGCCCAACCAAGTCCATTGTATGCAGAATAACGTTCACCCTCATCACAAGTGCCATTTCCATTGACATCGGCATATGGAAGCATTGCCCATGCATAATCAGAAGAATTTTCTGCGGTATAGAATGTATTGATCATCCAGGAACCCTGTGTGATCATTGCTGTCTTACCGGATAAAAACAGCTTATCGGTTCCGGTCTCTGCAACAACAGACTGCGGTGCGCCGACTGTTAAAAGTTTTCTTACCATTTCCATACCGTTTTTCGCTTCATCTGAGCCAATCGTTGTCCCCTTGTGATACTCTGTGATAACCTCTCCGCCGTAATCATAGACAAGATTATACCATCCATCCTGATTGTTCGAGGTGTTCATTGCCATTCCATAGACATCTCCATTGGAGCCGTCATAGATTGTCTTTGCTGCCTCATACATATCTTCCCATGTCCAGTCATCAGTCGGATATGCGACACCGTATTCATCAAAAATCGCTTTGTTATAAAGAAGGGCAATCGTATCATGATCCTTTGGAAGCGCATACTGTTTTCCATCACTCTGGTAGAGATTCCAGATTCCATCATAATAATTATCAGCCGATACATTGTCATCCTTCTCAATATAGTCGCTCAGATCCAGAAGAATGCCGTTTTCCATATACATCTGTGCGGTATTCGAATGCATCCAGAATACATCCGGCATGTCGCCCCCCTGCGCACCTGCTTCAAGCAGTGTCCAGTAGTTATTCCAGTCAACAACCTCGATGGAAACCTTAATCCCACTTTCCTCGGTCCAGGAATCTGCAATCTTTTGTAAGCCTTCCTTCTGGTTGTTGTCCCAGATGTTGACTTTGATCTCCTTCATGCTTCCTGACGCGGTCTGATTATCTGTTGTCTTGTTGCCGGCCCCACAACCTGCAAGTGTCGTCGCCATAAGTGTTGCGCAAATTCCCGCTACTGCCAAACGCTTTTTCATATTATTCTTCTCCTTTATTTTCGCTGTTTATAAGTTGTTTCAGGTAAATGCATTTATCTTTGATGGTTTTATTATAGGGTTGTTTTTGCGCAGATAACATGTTAATATGTATATAGTTCATGTCATTTTGTGACATATAAATGCAATACTTTATGAAATTTCAGGAGGTTTTTATGCGGACACACAACCATGCCCTTGGTGTTGACTTCAGTGCTTTTTTAGAATATGACCAGTGCAGCGATTTTACCCTTCATGAAATCGGCTGCTACCAGTGCAACCCCGGTTATTCCTACGGACCAAATATCCGTCCGAGACCGATTCTTCATTATGTTATTTCTGGAAAAGGGATTTTCGTCCTGAATGGGACAAGATATGAAATAAAAGACCAGCAGGCTTTTTTGATTCCTGCCGGTGCAAATGCTTATTACGAGGCCGATCACGCTGATCCATGGAACTATTGCTGGATGCATATCAGCGGCCATCTCTTAAATGATGTCTTATATCAGGCTGGACTGGATGAAAAGAACCCGGTTTTTGTTCCACAGGAGCCAGATCCGAATCTGGAACGGATTTTGAATGAAATGATCTTAGATTATGAGAATCCCTATCTTGTCATTGCGAAGGTATATGAATTCTTCCATTATCTGATCCAGAACTCCTCCAGGAAAAACGAGATCAAAAAGGATGCACAGATGACCTACGTCCAGAAGACGATCCGCTTTATCCAGACGAAATATTCGCTGGCAATCAAGGTGGAGGACATTGCCGATGCACTCGGTGTAAACCGAAGTTACCTGTCACGGCTTTTTAAGGATGCCACAGGCACTTCCATTCAGGATTACCTGCTCACCTACCGTATGAAGACTGCGACCGATCTGTTACAAAATCATAATAAATCAGTCTCCTACACGGCATTTGCGGTCGGATACAAGGATGCATTCACATTTTCCAAGGCATTCAAACGCTATACCGGGGAAAATCCGAGCAGTATCGCAAAGGCAGACATAGAATAAATCACAGCCTTTTCTGTATTCGATTGTATTGCGCTATTCCCCGATGCTTTTTAGCACCGATTCAAAACGCACAACCCGGCTTTCAAACTGCGCATAGAACTCTGTGTCCGGATCATAGGCTGTCAGATAAAGTCCCTGGAGCATCATCATATTCAGCTGTCTTAACGCGGCTTCATCCTCACCAGCGGAAACTGCTCTTTTTACAAATTTCTGATAGTCCTTTAAAAAATAATGCCAGCGGCACAAAAATGCCTCATGCTGCTTTAGCTTTGGAATACCAAGCCATTTTTCGATCTTGACCTTTGATTTTCCTGCTTTCGGACAGGCATTTTCCAGGACAAAATACTGAAAACTGCCGTCCTTATAGTTGCGCCCAAGCGGAAACAGGCGGCAGAGTCCTGGACGGAAGGCATGAATACTGCATCGTCCTTCCTCATTTAAATAGCTGCAGCAGCTTTGTTCTCCTGTCATTTTCAGATTTGGCAGGATCACACCGTCTAGCATATTTAATTCCACCGATGTCCGAAGAAGTGTCTCTGCACTCTGATGCAGGTTCTGACACAATTCCTTCATGTCATAGGGATTTAGTATGATCGTATCACCCATCCCCTCACAGCACGAAAAGCAGCCCCTGCAGTCGTCACAGGAAATCCGCGCCATGTCGGAGGAATCATATAATTTTACATTTTCCTTTGTCATACTTTTATCCTACTTGTTATGCTCCACCTTTTCAAAGTTAAAAACATTTAAAAACTGCTTTGCACGCTCGGTCTTTGGATGCTCGAAAAATTCTTCCGGAGCTGCCTCTTCCACGATATGTCCCTGATCAAAAAATACAACACGGTCTGCAACTGCCTTTGCAAACTGCATCTCATGGGTCACAATGACCATCGTGCGTCCCTGCTTTGCAAGGTCTAGCATAACATCTAAAACCTCCCGCACCATCTCCGGGTCAAGTGCAGCCGTCACTTCATCGAATAACAGGATCTCCGGATGCATGCAAAGTGCGCGGACAATTGCGACACGCTGCTTCTGTCCCCCGGAAAGCTGTCTTGGGTAGCTGTCTGCCTTTTCCTTTAAGCCGACACGTTCAAGCAGTGTCATTGCTTCCTTCTTCACTTCATCCTTATCCCGTTTCTGTACCTTGACCGGTGCAAGCGTAATATTGTCAAGCACCGAAAGATGTGGGAAAAGCTCATAGCTTTGGAATACCATACCGATCTTCTGACGAAGCGAAAAGAGGTTCCTGCTGCCATATTCAATTGGTTCTCCCTGTAAGGAGATCGTTCCGCCCTGAATCGGCTCAAGTGCATTGATGCAGCGTAAGAAGGTACTCTTTCCGCATCCGCTCGGCCCGACAATCACAACAACCTCGCCCTTATGAATATCCAGACTCAGCCCGTCTAAGATCGTATGGTCTTCAAATTTTTTTGTAAGATTTTCTACGCGTAAAAGTGTCTCTGCCACACCACTTACCTCCATCTTTTTTCCAGATATCTCGCAAGCATACTGATCGGCCAGCATGCAAAGAAATATAATATAAATACGACAAGGAATACGCCAAATGCTGCATTCGGACTTGTCATACGGTTTGCCTCAATGATCTGCTGTGCAACCTTTAGCATCTCGACAACACCGATCATAAGAACAAGGCTTGTTGTCTTGATCATTCGCGTGATCAGGTTGATTGCAAGCGGAATCAGACGTCTTACGGTCTGTGGGATAATGATGTAGCGGTAAGTCTGGAGCTTCGTCAGCCCAAGTGCCTCACTGCTCTCATACTGATGCTTCGGGATACTGATCAAAGCTCCCCGGACAAGATCACCCATCTCTGCGGTTCCCCACAGAACAAATACGATGACCGATGCCGTCTCACCGCTTAAATTAATCCCAAATACACGGGTGCTTCCAAAATATACGATAAAAAGCAGCACAAGCTGCGGCATAATTCTTATGATTTCCAGATACACACGGAAAATAAAACGGATCAGCTTATTTTTCATGGTCATAAGGCCTCCGCAGAAAATGCCAAGCGGCATGCTGATTGCAATCGAAACAAGGCTGATCTGCATTGCTACCCATAAGCCCTGTAAAAGCCTTACCATATTGCTTCCTTTGAATAAAACATCAATCCCCAAATCCAGCATGGCGCATCCTCCTTTCGAGCAGACTGCCAAGGATGGATACCGGAAGCAGTATGATCAGATAAAATACAACTAAAAGAAACAGGCTCTCAACCGTCTTATAATAC
>CAKRLN010000162.1 GCA_934359535.1 uncultured Lachnospiraceae bacterium | reverse complement strand
TGGTAAGTGTGATGTAATCCGTTCCTTCTTTTATCGAAAAGGTTCCGTTTAATTCTTCTCCGGAAAGCGTTCCATCCTTTGTAAGCGTACAAGCCTCTGCCTCCCGGATCTTATCGCTGATATCCGTTCCATGGTCAACAATATAATAGGTTCCCTGAACTTCCGAAGCCTTGTAGCCGTCTTCCCGTAAGGTTTCGCCCATCGTTGCAAACGGTGCTTCTGTGAACCATCCATTTTCCGTCTGGAACATCTGATGTACACGTGGCTCATGGTATTCCTGTCCGTCATCAAACCTGGTATGGTAGACCAGATAATATTTTCCATCTGAATCAAGGAAACCGGATTCCCCGCCTGGTGCCATATAAGTATAATTCAGGCTTGGAAACGTATAATTTCCCATCATCTTCAGTCCATAATTAAAATGGTCATCCTGATCCAAAAGTGTCTGTCCTGCTGCATCAACATACGGTCCATCCGGATTTTCACTGCGGAACTGGCGCACCTGGTAACCGCCATCACTCGTCAGATTTCCATAGGAAACAAACAGATAATAATATCCCGTATCCGCATCATACTGGATATATGGTCCCTCGATCGAATGATGTCCGCCTCCGGCAATCCGTGTTCCATAATATGCATCCACTCCGCCCGCTTCATCGGTCACAGGATGGATCGGATAACCGGTTGCCGGATCAAGCTCCAGCACAAAAATGCCTCCAGACCACGATCCGTATACCATCCAGAGCTTTCCATCCGCGTCGGTAAACGTGGACGGATCAATGCAGTTCGGCCATTCCTTATTGTTGTAGCCGCCATACTCGAAATATCTGCTGATATCGGCATCTGCACCGAGCACCTCAGAAAGATTCGTCTTGTCTGCATCGGATTGTCCATAACCCGAATACAGGATCGTGTCCTGATACGTATACGGTCCCTCGATCTTATCTGCCGTTGCAAAACAGATATTCGACTTAATATAAGAAGATGTCGTGCAAAAATACATGACGTATTTTCCCATCGTCTCATTCCAGCTGACATCCGGAGCCCAGACCGAATAGCTGTCATCTGTATTTTTCCCGACGAAGGAAAATGCCGCGTCATCACCGCCCAGCAGATTGTCAAACAGCGGATTGGACGCATCCACACCGTTTGCAAAATAGTTGAATTTGCGCAGATCCTCCGCTACCGCTCCAACCATATGGCTGCCAAACATATAATAATTTCCATCCTCCCCGACGCAGATCTGCGGATCATGACAGGATGCAGCAACCGTAAATCCCCCTTTTTCGATCTCATCCAGGGAAGCCTCATTGACTGTCTCTTTTCCACAGCCAGCAAAAATTCCTGTGGTAAGTGTCAATACCCCAAGTAACAATACCAGTCTCTTTTTCATGCCTTTCTCCTATTCTGATTTTTCTGTTCCTTATTGATAAGAAAATACCGGTGTTCCCTCATCAGACCAGCGGATCTTCATCAGATGTGCATGACGGTTTGGGTTATAGAGCGGATTCCCCTCGATCTTTGCCTCCGTTCTTGCATGGTACACCATAATGTCCTCCCCATTTTCATCCTTAGTGAAAGAATTATGCCCCGGTCCATAAATCCCCATCTGTTCATCCGTTTTTAAAACCGGATAACGCTCCTTTTTCCATGACAGCGGATCTAACAGATCACTTCCACTTTGAGCTGTCAGCATGCCCATACAGTATGCCGGTCCGGTATCACTCGCAGAATAGGTTAAAAACAGTTTTCCATTGTGCTTAACAACCGCTGGCCCCTCGTTTACCCAGAAGCCGATCCGTTCCCAGTCATAATCCGGAGTCGTAAGCAATACCTGCACCGTCTTTAATTTATACGGTGTCTCCATCTGTGCAATGTACAGATTCGAAATCTGCTTTCCAACACCGGTCTTTTCCGCCCAGACGTAATAATAATTTCCTCCATCTTCAAATACCGTTGCATCCAGGGAAAATGCTTCAAAGGAGAACTCATCTTCATCCGCGCGCTGCATTTTGCCTTTTTCTTCCCATGTATCGGAAATTGGATCCTGTCCTTGACATTCCAATACATATGGACGGATCTTCCAGACGTCCTCCTTTTCTCCTCCGGCAAAATAAATGTACCATTTTCCCATCAGATAATGGAGCTCCGGTGCCCAGATATGCTCGCTCATCGGCCCACTCTCATGCTTCGTCCAAACGGTGATCTCTTCTGCATCCTTCAATCCTGCAATATCCTTTGCCCGGCGCAAAACGATCCGGTCATAGGCAGGCACAGACGCTGTGAAATAATACCAGCCATCCGGTCCAAGATATACGTAAGGATCTGCACGCTGTAAAATCCACGGCTCATTAAACTTTAATTCTTTTTCCATAATCTCTCATCTTTCTTTTATGTTATTATAAATTATTTTAACCATATCTAAATTATACTGTTTTTCTATTTTTTTTCAATCATTTTACGGTTCATTGTTCAGTTTTGGCAATATCCACAATTTATTACACCAGTTTTTAGCACTTTTGCCATGTCAATAAGAAAAAAACGCGCAATTTACATGTGATGTTCCAAAAATATACTTATTTTCTGTTCCAAAAAAAAATTACCAGCTGCATAGCAACTGGCAATTCTAAATTATTTTATAATTTTATTCGGATTAAAAATCTATTTTCATTTATGAAAATTCAGATAGATTTGATCACTTCGACGCGGGTGATCACACCATCTTTGATATTGTCAACACGGAGTGCATAATCACTGTAGTACACACATGCACCGATTGTAATGTTGCGGTTCTCCTTCGCAAGATCTTCTGAGATTACCTCCCTGAGCAGACGTTCCCCGTCACCAGGGATTCTGATTCCTGCAATGCGGTTCGTATGTCTCACATGCTGGCTGCCGCGGCAGATTATGCGCTCCGTCTCATCAAACCGGCAGAACAGAAATTTGCGGATCGCAAACAGTCCGGCGATCGCAATAACACCGGTTGCTGTTTCAATCATCGAGGTATGCTCTGCAACCATCTGCCTTGCGATCGCAAAAAGCAGTACCTCGATAATGGATTCCGGCGTATGCAGACAAAGCATTTTCACAAACTCAATTCCAATTGCAAGCGTCATTGCCTGCTTTAAAAAGTAATCAAGCTCTCCTGTCTCGGTCCAGATCTGTGGTACTCCAAGCACCACCATTTTTACAACAAGTGCCACAATCACAAGGCAGAGGATGCCTGAAATAAACAGCTCCACATAGGTTGCTGATTCCTGTATAAAAATCCGTATTTTTTCTTTCATTTGTGTCTCCTTACCGTTACACTTCTTCTCTTTTCCCCTCTTTACTTTACGGTATTTCTGCCACTTTCGTCAAGAAAAAATATACAATTCCTGTTTTTACAGATCAGCTACACGCAGTGCCCTTGTCGCATTGAGGACAGCAAGTACCATAACGCCGACATCTGCAAAAATCGCCCACCACATATTAGCAATTCCAAGTGCACCAAACACCAGACATAACGCCTTGATCACAAGTGCAAACACAATGTTTTCATAGACAATCCGCAGTGTTTTTCTGGAAATGCGCATTGCAAGCGCAATCTTTGCCGGATCGTCATCCATCAGAACAATATCCGCAGCCTCAATGGCTGCGTCAGATCCCATCGCACCCATTGCAATGCCAAGATCCGCTCTCGACAGCACCGGTGCATCATTGATACCGTCTCCGACAAAGGCAAGCTTCTCCTTCGGATTCTTCTTAGCAAGAAGCTTCTCCACCTCGTCAACCTTATCTGCCGGAAGCAGCTCACTCTTTACCACATCCACGCCAAGCTGTGAGGCCACATGCTCTGCCACACGCTTCGAATCTCCAGTCAGCATAACCGTTTTGATTCCGCTTCGTTTTAATCCTGAAATTGCATCCACAGAATGCTCTTTTACAACATCCGAGATCAGAATATAACCGGCATAGCTTCCATCCACTGCAACATGAATTTCCGTTCCCGCATTTTTCGGCTTGGCATAGGAAAGTCCAAGCTTTTTCATAAGCTTTACATTTCCGGCTGCAACCGCTCTTCCATCGACCTTCGCCGTTACACCATGTCCTCCGATCTCTTCCACATCGCTGACACGCGATGCATCAATTTCTTTTGCATAGGCCGTTTTTATGCTCTTGCTGATCGGATGATTGGAATAGTTCTCTGCATATGCTGCATATTCCAAAAGCTGCTCTTTCGTTATTCCTTCAGCCGGAGCAATCTCTGTCACCTCAAACACACCCTTTGTCAGTGTTCCGGTCTTATCAAAAACAACATATTTTGTCTCTGCAAGTGCCTCTAAATAGTTTGAACCTTTTACAAGGATTCCCTTTGCTGATGCTCCGCCAATTCCGCCAAAAAAGCTGAGTGGAATTGAGATTACAAGTGCACACGGGCAGCTGATAACAAGGAATGTCAGTGCACGGATGATCCAGGTCGACCAGCCTGCCGGATTTCCAAGAAACAGCAGATTCGCAAGTGGTGGTAAGAATGCCAGAAGAAGTGCTGCAAGACAGACAAGCGGTGTATAATATTTTGCAAATTTTGTGATAAAATTCTCGGTCTTTGCCTTTTTCATTGCAGAATTTTCCACAAGATCAAGGATCTTCGATACCGTTGACTCATCAAATTCCTTTGTCGTGCGGATACGTAAGAGTCCTGTCATATTGACACAGCCGCTTATTACCTCATCGCCTAAAGCTGCTTCTCTTGGCACGCTTTCTCCGGTCAATGCGCTCGTATTAAGCTGTGAGCTTCCCTCCACGATCTCGCCATCGATCGGCACTTTTTCTCCCGGAAGCACCGTGATGATCGTTCCAATCTCCACATCATCCGGATCAACCTGTACCAGTTCTCCATTCTCCTCCACATTGGCATAATCCGGACGGATATCCATCAGTGCTGTAATGCTCTTTCTACTCTTTCCAACCGCATAGCCCTGAAACAGCTCACCGATCTGATAAAACAGCATAACCGCAGTTCCATCTGCAAATTCCTGTAATCCAATCGCACCAACCGTTGCAACCGCCATCAGAAAGTTCTCATCAAATACCTGCCCATGGATAATTCCAAGAACTGCCTTTTTTAAAATATCGTATCCGATGATCACATAGGAAATCAGAAATACGACCGGACGCACGATCGTGCCTTCCGGTATCAATGCCGCGATCACAAGGACAATAGCTGCCGCAATAATACGGTACAATACCTTTTTCTGCTTCTTCGTCATAGCTTCTCCTTCCCTGCTTTTTCGTAATTAGGTAATTGCGAAACTCTCCTAAATTTACGAATACATGTACTGTAAGCACAAATAACAGCAGGCACGCTCTCGCTGCTCATCGCTGGCAACGGTTGCAATCTGCACAAATGCAGATTACAACAAGTTGATGCACACGAACTGCTCATGCAGTTCGGC
>CAKRLN010000161.1 GCA_934359535.1 uncultured Lachnospiraceae bacterium | reverse complement strand
CAGTGGGAGCGTGCCGAAAGGAAAAATCCGCCCGGTCTGGGATTCGGGTATGCAAACTTCTATGAAAATGTGCTAAGAAACCGGCTGAATAATAGCGGCTTTGGTATCGCATCGGATATGGTTCCGAAGTGTGTCAGGGAGCGCACGGTTGATACGCTTGAGGAAAATGCCATAAACGAAATTTTAAGGGAGCTTGACACGAAGGAAGAACCATTCGGCAGAGACCTGTTCGAAATGCAGGAAAAGCAATCCGGCGATGATCCGTTTGATCTGCAGATGACCAACCGGAAAGTGATTGACCTGATGAAAAAATGGCTTGACCGGTTCAAAAAGCGTACCATGCGTGAGGTGAAAAAGCTTGATACCGCAATTACCGGCACCATCGGGTTTTGCGAAAGGATTGACGATGGATTCCTGATGGAGCCATTTCTGCTGCATTTCAATGAGAACCGGGCACTTTTAGAGGTGCTTGCCGTGTGTAAAAATGAAGCCTACGCCGGAAAAATGGCAGGCATGATGGATCTTTTCGATCAGTAGCGGTCAAGTCCTTTTTGAACTGCTTCCTTTAATGCCGTTACGGCAGCTTCCGGGGAGATAATACGTGCGATGTCAATATGCTGCTTTGCCCATAAAATGGTTCCTGGAATCGAGTGCTTCAGGCGGACATGATACCAGCGTTCGCCTTTTTGGGCAAGCTCACTGCAGGTCGCATGCAGATAGGTATTGGCCTCGGCTTCCGGAAGCGGGCGGATAACGATCTCTCTCCCGAAGGTGTCGAAAAGAAGGTTGCTGACCGGGAAATAGTCAGAGTCTAAGACAAGCATGGTAATATCAGTCCGGCTTCCGGAATACATAACCGGATGATTTTTGATATAGTCAAGGGAGCTGAAGGTGCGGCGGTACTTTTGAACAGCCTCTGCCATAAGAACCGGATGGCCATTTTTGTCACAGCTTGCTTCAATTGAGAGGATACGGTCTACCCGGTAGGAAATGACGTCATCCGGCGTTTTGGATTTCGGGGTATGCGCGACAACATAGCAAAAGCCGTTTGCCCAGAAAACAGACACAGGATCGATGATCTGTGCTTTCGGATTTCCAGCTTCATCTAGTTTTCTTGCAGTAAGATTGCCGTGAATGTCATATTTGCCGTAGGTGATGACAAGCTGTTCCTCCCGGTTCATGTGATAGATCAGCGCAGAGAGGGTGAAAAGAAGGTCAGCAGCTTCCGCGTTCAGGCGCTGGGATTCGGTAGCTGGGAGTGACAGCCTGACATCAGTGCCCTGATTTTTAAAAAATTGTGGCGACAGCGTGGAGATCTTATGGTTTAAAAGTCTGGCATCGTTTCCAGAGAGATAGGGATTCGTCTCGACACAGCTTTGCAGGACAAGCAGCTCGGAAGAGGTAAAAAGCGGCTTAAAATAATAAAAGGTTGTGCGGTTGCCGTTATCCTGGAAACAGTCCTGATCTTCAATAAATGTTCGGGTGACGGTATCGGTAGACAAATGCAGCCGGTGCAGGTAGCCAAAGTAAAGGGAAGCAAATTCCTTCGGATTGTCCAGGCAGAAAGAAAACATGGAGTCCAGATTGTTGCGGATCGTTACAGCAGTTACGTTAAAGCTATCCATATCACCTCCAGGAAGGAGCATTGCCTCTGCGATCAGGTGATGCCGGATTTCGTTTGGCGTTAAGGGCTGCTGTCGGGTGGCATAATTTCTTAAGATCATAAGAATTAAGGCATGAAGCTCCTGCTTCAGAGGCAGATGTGTACTGCATCGTTTTCCTGTTTTTGATTCCATAGGGGGATTCTCCTTGTACATTTTTAATAATATCATAGGCAATTACCTATTTTAATAATATCAGTATAACGGGAGAAGAAAAACGATGCAATATTTTTCCCAGGGGCTTGTATTTTTTGGAATTTGACAGTAAGATAATCCAGGATAACAGTTTAAGATAATAAAAAGATAAGCAGGCGATTGCGGGACTCACAGAAGGTGCGTGTAAGCATCGGTTTGGGAGGGCTTCGTAATTACCGGATAAGAATACGGAGGAAAAAGATGATCAGGTATCACTGGGCAACATTAGGCTGTGGCGTGATCGCCAATGAACTGGCACAGGCAATGGAAAAGCAGGGTGCAAAGCTGTATTCGGTAGCAAACCGTACACAGGAAAAGGCTGTGGCCTTTGCCAAAAAATATGGAATCGGAAAGGTATATGATAAGATCGATGATGTATTTTCCGATCCAGAAGTGGATATTATCTATATTTCTACACCGCATAATACACATATCGAGTATCTGAGAAAAGCATTGTCCGCAGGAAAACACGTTCTCTGTGAAAAATCTATCACGTTAAACGCGGCGGAGCTTGCGGAGGCTGTGGCGCTTGCAGAGGCAAACCATCTCGTGCTTGCAGAGGCGATGACAATCTACCATATGCCAGTTTACCGCAGATTAGAGGAGCTGATAAGCTCCGGGGCACTTGGGGAATTAAGGCTGATCCAGATGAATTTTGGAAGCTATAAAGAATATGATATGAAAAACCGGTTCTTCAACCGCAATCTGGCAGGTGGTGCAATGCTTGATATCGGTGTGTATGCACTTTCCTTTGTGCGTTTTTTTATGAGCTCCAAGCCGGATCAGATCGTATCACAGGTCAAGTATGCACCGACCGGTGTGGATGAGCAGGCAGGCATTCTATTAAAGAATCAGGAAGAGGAGATGGCAACGGTCATTTTGTCCCTGCATGCAAAACAGCCAAAGCGTGGCACAATCGCATTTGATAAGGGCTATATTGAGCTTTATGAGTATCCGAGAGGGGAAAAGGCAGTCATTACCTATACAGAGGATGGACATAAAGAAAAAATTGAGGAAGGAAAGACGATAGATGCACTTTCCTATGAGGTGCTCGATATGGAAAAGGCGGTTGCAAGGGAGGCCGACCATATGCATCTTGACTATACGAAAGATGTGATGGATATGATGACCGAAATCCGTATGCAGTGGGGCATGAAATATCCAGAGGAAGAGCAGGGATAAACGCGTGGGAAAAAAGACATCATTTATCAAACAGGCAGGGATTCTTGCCGCGGCAGGCATTGTCAGCCGGATCATCGGTATTTTATACCGCAGCCCGCTGACGTCTGTCATTGGAGATGAAGGAAACGGCTATTACCAGTCGGCATACAGCATTTATACAATTGTGCTTCTGCTTTGCTCCTACAGTATTCCGGCTGCATTGTCCAAAATTATTGCGGAAAAGCTTGCAAAAAAAGAATACGTGAATGTACAGAGAATCTTCCACTGTGCGCTGATTTATGTGCTTGCTGCAGGAAGTGCTGCCTGTCTGTTTCTTTTGTTCGGAGCCGGACTGTTTTTAGAGGGACAGGCTGCTGTCGTACTCCGAGCCTTTGCTCCGACAGTATTTGTGTCTGGGTTTGTAGGCGTCTTGCGCGGATATTTCCAGGCACATGGTTCAATGCTTCAGACCTCGATTTCGCAGATACTTGAGCAGCTTTTAAACGCAATCGTAAGTATTCTGGCAGCCTATCTTCTGATCCAGGCGATGGGAAACCATGATGCGACAGAGACAGCAATTTATGGTGCAGTTGGAAGCACGATCGGAACCGGAACGGGTGTGCTGGTAGCCTTTCTTTTCATGCTCTGTACGTATCTGTTGAACCGGGACTATATTAAGAACCGGCTGAATATGGATCAGACCGGAAAAGTGGATTCCTACCGTGTTATTTTTGGAATGCTGCTTTCGATGGTGACACCGATCATTATCAGCACCTTTATCTATAACTTCAATGTATCCTTCAACCTTGTTGTATACACGAAGACTATGGTGCATTTTAAAGGCTTTACCTCCGCACAGGCGGCAACGCAGTATGGTATTTTTTCTGGAAAGGCACTTGTAATCTTAAATATTCCGATTGCGATTGCGGCGGCAATGTCGTCAGCAATGATTCCGGCGATTGCATCAAGCCGCGCGATCGGGGATGGGGCAGCGACAAACCGGAGAATTGAGAATGCGATGTTTGTCACGCTTTTAATTGCAATTCCGTGTGCGGTCGGTCTTTTTGTGCTTGCAAAGCCTGTGATGCAGCTTTTATTCCCGCAGAGGGATTCCTTAGAGCTTGCATCGCGCCTTCTTATGATGACTGCGGTTACGGTGATCTTTGATTCGCTTTCCGCGCTTGGAAACGGAATTTTACAGGGACTTGGCAAGGTGAAGATACCGGTGCGCAACGCAGCAATCGCGCTGACGCTCCAGAGCGGTCTGCTCGCAATCCTGCTTGCATTTACCGATCTGAATCTCTATGCGCTTGTGATTTGCCTGCTTCTTTATTCGTTTACGATGTTTTTCTTAAATACGATTTCGGTACATAAATATACCGGACTCAGGGAGAATGTAAAAAAGCTGTATGTACGCCCAATTCTTGCAGCAGCAGTGATGGGGGCAGCAGCATTTGCCGTGTACCACGCGGTATATCGGATTTTTCCAGGAAATGCCATTGCACTTGGGCTTGCCATCGGGGCAGCCGGTGCGGTATATTTTGTATCAGTGATTAAATTTAAGATTCTGACGGAGGACGAGCTTGACCTGATTCCGTTTGGAGGAAAGATTGTTACGGTTGCAGAGAAACTGCATCTGATGTAGAAAGGAAGAAAACTATGACAAATGAGATTCGTTTGATCGCAAGTGATCTGGATGGAACATTGCTCCAGCATGGACAGATTACCTGTAAGGAAGAATTATTCCCTTTACTTGACCAGCTTGCAGCGAAAAATATTTATTTTGTTCCGGCGAGCGGAAGACAATATGGGAGCCTGTTAAAATTATTTCATAAGCGTCATGATAAAACACTTTACCTGTGTGAGAATGGGGCGCTTGTTCTGTATCAGGACCAGGTCATTTATAAAAACCAGTTTGAGGATTCCCTTGCGCTTGACATCTGCCATACGGTATATGACAATCCGGCATGTGAGGTGTTGATTTCAGGTGAGCGGACAAGCTATCTGATTCCAAAGACCGATGAATACGTGCGTTATATCCGGGATGATGTCGGAAACCATATTACAATCATTGCAAGGCCGGAGGATATTGAGGAACCGATCATAAAGGTATCCTATTTTACAAAGGAAGAGGACCGCGATCCGGTTACAGAGGAATTTTTGGCAAAATTCAAAGATGCCTGCCAGCTTGTGACCTCCGGGAACCGCTGGGTGGATTTTGCACCAAACGGGACAAGTAAGGGTGCGGCCTTGCAGCATATCGGGGAACGCTTTAACATACGGATGGAGAACATGGCAGCCTTTGGTGATAATGAGAATGACCGGACGATGCTTCAGGCAGTTGGACATCCGTACATTATGGATAACTGTAATCCGACAATCCGTGACATTCCTGGAACAGGCTGCTTCCGGGTAGAACAGACATTAGAAGCGCTTTTAAAGCAGCTATAAC
>CAKRLN010000160.1 GCA_934359535.1 uncultured Lachnospiraceae bacterium | reverse complement strand
GGTGGAATTTAGTCTAGCACACCGAATTCCAGTAGCCTGTTTTTCATGCCATAAAATTAACAAAATTTCGATAAGTTGGCTTAATTATAACAGAAAGCAGGAGATTTTGTAAAAAAACCTCCTGCAAAATAAGCAAAATTTAGAACCCGGTGGAATTTACTCTTGCACTGGAATTTACTTTTTCAAGTTAGCTTTTTCTGTGTCTTTTTTGTTGCACCGCTGTCTCCACTGAGATATAATATAAGCGTATAAATGGATTTATTTTCAACTTTCACGGACGAAAGGAGGGGAGCAGAGTGTCAAAGATTGACAGTGCCTATGCCTATTATCTTATGACATATGGCAATAAAGCAGTTTCACGCTATGATTCCCACAAGAAGAGTGAGCTTCGCAATGTCTACAACCGCATGGTCAAAGCAAACACCGATGCCCCTCTCTTTAAACTAACAAACCCAGAGGATGCCAAGGTCTATGCCATTGACATCAAGGAAAGTGCCAAATCGATTCAGAATGTCGTCGCTTCCCTTTCGGATACCGCAGACAGCTCGATCGAGAGTGCTTTTCTGAAAAAGGTTGCCGTTTCCTCAGACGAGGACTGTGTCTCTGCATCCTATGTCGGAGAAGGTTCCGAGGATGAAACCGCCGACCATTTCCAGATTTCGGTTAAAGCGTTGGCTTCCCCACAGATCAATACCGGCAATTACATCGAAAGCCATGCCTTTTCCATTATGCCCGGCAGCTATTCCTTTGATCTGGATACTCTGGGCGGCACATACGAATTTCAATACAATGTCAACCTGAAAGAAACGAACCTTGATGTCCAGACAAAGCTTGCGAATTTGTTCAACAGCTCCGGGCTTGGTCTCCGTGCAGAGCTCTTGACCGATGAGGACGGCAGAAGCGCCTTACAGCTGACCTCAACCCAGACCGGTCTTACCTCCGGTGAGGAACAACTGTTTAAGATCACACCAAGTGCGAATTCCGAATCCATTCACGCAATGGAGGTGCTTGGTCTCAACCAGATTTCTTCACCTGCTTCGAACTCTTCTTTCATATTGAATGATACACCGCAAAGCTCCCTTTCAAACACATTTACCATTAATAATGCGTTTGAACTGACCTTAAAAAAGCCGTCCAATGGTGAGCCGGTTGAGATTGGATGCAAACTGAACGTCGATACCGTTGCGCACAATATCGGTTCCTTGATCGATGCCTATAATGTCATGCTTTCGATGGCGCAGAAGCGCGACGGCATGCAGCCGAATAACCGCCTGTTTCTCGATATGAGCAGCATTTCGCTGAATCAGAAGAGCGCCCTGGACGCCGTCGGTGTTATGGTCGGAGAACACGGCGAGCTTTCCATCGATAAAGAGACATTAGGCGAAGCGATCACACCGGAACACGCCGATGACACGTTTACACTGTTATCCAACCTGAAGGATGCCATGGGAAACAAGGCGCAGCATGCTTCCATCGATCCAATGAACTATGTCGATAAGATCATCGTCACCTATAAGAATCCGGGACATAATTTTGTCACACCGTATATTACCTCGATCTACGCAGGCATGATGTTAGATTCTTACGCATAAAAAGCGTATGGAAACGGAATTTACCATTCTGTTCCATACGCTTTTTTCTGTCTGCACATCCATTTCTCCACGTGCTATACATACGCTTCCAGCTGCTCCATCATATCCTTTTCGATATGTCTGAGCCGCTCAGCGATCGCCATCGCCCGATGATCCGCACCGGTATACTGATTGATATATTCACTGATCGACTGGATTCCCATACTGCATCCATCCATAAGAAGCTTCGCTGCCTGATGGGTATCACCATTTACCGTCATCTTAATCCCTGTCTGCGCTTTCGCCCAAAACGATGCCATGACATCCGGATCTTTATCCTCCACTCCCGCTTCACACAGAATATGATGACATTCCTCTCCAAGCTTGATATGCTCCCTATTCTTCTCTTCCAGCAGCTTTTTCAGATGCTCGTTTCCAATGTATCCCATCATCTGTTCCATGCTGTTTGTTGCCATTTTTGATCCTGCCTCGCATTCACGCAGAAGCTCTACACTGTCTGTATTGATTGCCTGTCTTGTTCTGTGACACATATTCAGTCTCCTTTTCTGGTGCTTTATTCCCGAAAAGTATATGCAATAAAAACAGAAATTATCCTTCTCGCGAAACAGTCTCAAGAATCGTCTGTATGCGGTCTGTATATGTATGATATTTTTTCACCTTTTCAAAGCCATTGTGCGCAATCTGCCTGCGCTCCTCATCATGTTCCAGATAATAAGCTGTTTTATCCCGCATGTCATCGATTCCGTCAAAGCAGACAAGATCCTCGCCTTCCTGAAAATATAGCGGAATCTCTGCCTGATAGTTTGTCATAAGAAACCCTCCCGAACCAAGAACATCCCACATGCGCAGCGGAATTCCGCTTTTGATGTTTGGAATTGTGAGATTCAGATTAATTTTTGACTCAGAAAACACCTGTGGCATTTCACTCCAGTAATCGACCGAGCCACGGTAATTCACGCGGATCAGGTCACTGACATTGCTATTACTGTACACGTTGACAGAAAAATGCTTTGACAGCTCAATCAATGCCCGGCGCCTCTGAATCTCCGCAACCTTAAATCCAAGCACGGTTGTCTGGAAAATAAGCCCAAGATCTGAAAACGATCCCTCCGATTTTTCCAGCTTAAAATACTCCTGCAGCTGCTCTAAAATATCTGCTGTCAGCATCGGCTCTAAAATATTTGCCCCACTGATATTTAACTGTGCCTCCATCGCCGCGTCAAAATATCCTCTTAAATATTCCGGCAGTGTCGGTTTGATCTTATCATAGGAATTACGCTCATACAGACTTCCAACAAAGGCAACATCTCCCCGATACCTGCCCGGCTGCGCCGCATGCTCCGCAACAAGAGAAAGCCGGTTCGCATCAACCGCAAGCGGAAGATACCAAATATGCTCTACTCCCATACTGCGGAATTCATAATAGTTTGTCTTGTCAAATGTAAAAATATAATTGCACTCATGAAAAACCGATTCATGGTACATGCTGATCAGCGGATTATCACATGTCCAGGATACATATTTCACCCCAAGCTTCTCACACACGTTCGAAATAAGTGCAAAATAATTGACAGTAAATACCATATCATACTGGTTCTGAAGCATCCATGTCTCAATCTTCTTCTCAAACTCCGGATCAATATCATAGTTTCCAAGTGGCTGCTCAATATTGTCTACCGTATGCCCAAGTGTCCGGAACGTCTGTTCAATATCCCGGTAATTATATGCCTTCCAGCGGTACATTAATATTTTCATGCTCTCAGTACACTCCTTTTTGCCTATCTGAACGTAAACTATAAATACCTCACGATTTCCTGCGCACGGTTTTTCCACGTGTGATCAAGACGCGCAGCCTCATATCCACAATCGGCAAGCTCCTGTAAACGCTTTGGGTGGGTAAGTAATTCATGTACACGCTCCGGCAGGCTGCCGATCTCAGAAAGCTCAAACATGGAAAGCTCCTCTCCATCTGCAAACACATCCTTCAGGTATGTGGAGCTGTCCGTTACAACACCGGCCCCTGCTAACATCCCGTTAAAAATGCGGTCATGTGCCCCCGCCTTAAACCATGTCATCGTATTCAAAACGATTCTGGCATCATTCATAAGCGGTAGAATCTGTGGCGCCAGCACCTTTCCCCCATACGTCAGATTCGAATTCTGGCTCCACTCACACTGATCCCAGCCCGTTCCATACGCAAGCACCGAAATCCCACTTTCGACAAGCAGCCGCACCGCCTGCTCCCGGAAAAATGATGTCGCATAGGAATCTAAAAAACGCATTTTTACAATGATCTCATGCAAGCGCCAATCCGGCACATCACTGCGCACCGAGCGGACATATTCCTCAATCGCACTCTCCGTTGTCCGATCTGGATGCTGCACAAGCGTAGATAACACCGACTGCGCCATATCCTCCCCATCTACCTCCGGAATAGAGGACAGATCCGGAATCATTTTTGCAACCGTATAGATTGGAAGCGCCCCGGCATAAAGAACCGGGATACTGCGGTCTTCCATCTTACGGTATACAATTTTTCCAGCGGTCCTGCCACAAGGCTGCTCCCCTTGCTCCCCGATTCGCCCGCCGGCTTTTTCTCCCAATCCTCTGCCGAGTTCTACACCTGCGTGCGGAAGGAATCCCGTTCTTTTGATATTGGGGAAAAAACGCTGGATATATGTAACATGGTTGCGGTCCGTGCAAAGAATGACCGCTGTTTCCGGCATATTGGAAAGCGGTTTTCCATAATGGAACGGATGATCCATCAGAATATCCACATATGGAATCTGATACACCTCCCAGATATTCCTGCCATCGGGAAAATCAAGATTATAGCCAAGGTTATTAAAGGTCACGACTGCACAGGAGGACTCTGACTGCTGCTCCCTTGTAAAACTGCTGCCCGGATTGTATACCCTCCTGTCCCCGGCACGATCCCTAAGCATCGCAAGCAGCTGCTCCTTGCTCAGCCCCTCCAGCCTGGCATCGTATACAAAGGTATGATACCCCATATCCGCAAATGCCTGTATTAAATTATCCGTAAAAAGATCGAGGGTGTCATAGACACCCTTGAAAAAAATAATTGTTTTCCCTGAAGCTTTCATGATCATAACACTCCAAACAACCTCTGTGCATTCTCTTCATCATCCATGATCCGCCGGCTTGAAAAATCCGCATATTTTTCCAGATTGTCATACCAAGCCTTTCCCCACCAGCTCTTTGCAATTGTCCTTCCTGTGATAATCACCGGATCATATTGTGTTCCTTTTTTCTTCTGTTTCTGGACACTTTCTCTGGCATTTTTCTTTAATACAGCCTCCTTCAGCCTTTCCTCGAAGCCCAAATGATATAACTTTTCATACCGTTCTTCTACAGACTCCGTATCCTGTCCATCCACATAAAACCCGGCCTGTGTAAAAATATAGTTATTCATGTTTTATTCTTCCTTTCCAGCGAATCTATGATAAGCACCGTCTTTCCCTCAAATGCAAAACCATATTCCCGGATTTTGTCATCGTCAATTCCCTTCTGCTTTAATTCCTCATCGTATTTCCGTTCCTGAATCTGCTTAAGTGCAGCCTCTGCCGTTTCCTCAAGGCTTGTTTCCCGCCTCTTGTTCCGTACCTTAAATTCCAGAATCACCGCAACATCCTTCGGATCCTTTGGCTCCAACATGACATCATACCGCCCAAACCCGCTTTCCCTGTTTGATCTCAGGTAATAACGTTCCTGAAGATCCACAAGAAGTCCAAGCACAAAGCCATGATAAAACCGCTCCGGTTCCGCGCCAAACGCCCGCTTTCCCGTATCAAAATAGCTGAACGTCTGCAATGCAACACGATTCATGTACTCATTCATCGCATCCACATCCCCAAGAAACATCGCACTTACAAA
>CAKRLN010000159.1 GCA_934359535.1 uncultured Lachnospiraceae bacterium | reverse complement strand
GTCATAATAGATCTCTGAACACGGACCACATGGACCTGCACCGTGCTCCCAGAAGTTATCACACTCTCCGGTTTCCGGATCTCTGTAGAAACGTGTGATACGATCTCCCGGAACACCGATCTCCTTTGTCCAGATCTCATATGCTTCCTCGTCTTCTCCGTAAATGGACGGATATAAACGATCCTCCTCTAAGCCTAAAACCTTAGTCAGAAACTCCCATGACCATGCGATTGCTTCATGCTTAAAATAATCGCCAAAGGAGAAGTTCCCAAGCATTTCAAAAAATGTAAGATGGCGCGCTGTCTTTCCGACATTCTCAATATCTCCGGTACGCACGCACTTCTGACAGGTTGTCACGCGCTTGCGCGGTGGAATCTCCTGCCCGGTAAAATACGGCTTTAACGGTGCCATACCGGCGTTAATTAATAACAAGCTGTTATCATTATGTGGTACTAATGAAAAGCTTTTCATTGCAAGATGTCCTTTGCTCTCAAAGAACTCCAGATACATCCGACGTAATTCATTTACGCCATAACTCTTCTTCATAATGTGAATTCCTCCAAAAAACTGGTTTATTTATCTTCAACTGCCGTGTGAACAGTATCTGTCATTTCTGCATTTTTCTTTTTACGCAGACTGATCCCGATCTTTAATCCAAGTGCCGCACAAACTGCAAGTACTGCCATAATGATCAGGTAATGAACAATCCATCCAAAAAATGCCAACATTCAAATCCCCTCCTGCCTCTCTATAAGTCTCTGAGCTTACTTATAACTTAAATATTATATATGAACTTTTTTCATAATTCAAGTAGCTAGTCCAGCAAAAAAGTCTGATCTTCGTGGTCAATCTCTACGATCCGGTCTGCCATTTTTCCATTCCCGATCCGTTTTTTATACCTTTCAATGCCACTGTAATCCTGCCACATATGCATTGGAAAAACATGGTCACAGTCAACATTCTGTAAGAAGAAATCAATTCCCTCAAACTGGTATCTGGAAAGTCTTGGATCCATCGGAATAAATGCCGCATCAATATTGGTATCTGTCAGCTTCCGGATCTGTGAACGGTAGCTGCTTTTCATCTGTCCGTTAATCAGATCTCCTGCACCATCCCAGATCCAGGCATTTAAGTCTCCCGCATGGAAAAACGTCTTTCCCTCTGCCTGCACAAGAAATGCCACACCACAGTCTGTAGACCGGAGTGTTTTTATCTGCATGTCATCAAGCTTATGCGAGGAATTTGGAGCTACAAAAAGTATTTTCTCCCGAATTGCCGGATCGAATCCATGTTTTTTTAAAAAATTCGGGCTAAGCCGGATATCCTTCGAAAATATATAATGAATTTCCGGATACCGTTTCGCCCAGGAAAGCACATCCATATCAAAATGATCCTGGTGGCTATGGCTTGCAAAGAGATAAAGCTTTGTATCCGGATCATATTTCGGAACCGTCCCATGAAACTGATAACCGTTTACGCGGTCCCCGTTAAAATAATCAAATATTAGTACGCATTTCTCCAACTCTACGATAAAGCAGCTGTGATGTACAAATCGAATCTGCATGTTTTCCTCCGTCTGATCCTTATCTTTATTTATAATTTCTGTTTCATGTATGCGGATTGCTCCGTTGCAATGCAGCTTACGTAATACGATCCTGTCATTTCATTCTGGCTGCAACCGCATTTGCCTGTCTGTAAATCTCTTCTGTGTCCTGTCCAATCAAAAAGCGGCCATTTTCATACAGGATCTTTCCATCTATCATGGTAAGCATGACATTCTGCTTGCTGCCACTGTATACCAGATTGGAAATGATGTTATTCTGCGGCTGCATATTCGGCTGTGAGAGGTCAATCATGATAAGATCTGCCTTTTTTCCTTCTTCCAGGCAATCGCAATCCGATAATCCCATCGCATGTGCGCCTCCGGTAACTGCCATATAAAGAATCTCTTCCGCTGGAATGCATGCCGCATCCCGCTCTCTTAGCTTTGCAAGCCCAGCTGTAAGAAACATCTCCCGGAACATATCAAGACAGTTATTGCTTGCTGGCCCATCCGTTCCAATTCCAATGTTGATGCCCTCCTGCACAAAGCGTTTCAGCGGGGCAACTCCGCTCGCAAGCTTCAGGTTTGAAGCCGGATTCGTAACCATACTCATCCCGTGCCGTTTAAAAATCCGGAAATCTTCGTCCTCAAACCAGATGCAGTGATACCCGCCACCGCCATATTCGCACAGCCCAAGCGCCTCCATGATCTGAGTCGGTGTTTTTCCATAACGCTTTTTACAATCGGAAACTTCCTTTTCCGTTTCCGAATTATGTGTCCAGACCGGTGCCTTCAGCCGGTTTACAAGCTTTGAAAGCTCCTCCATATTCGAAAGAGAGGTTGTGTATTCTGCATGAAAACCCGGAATAAAGCTTATAAGCCCATCCGTCTCATTGAGCTTATAATACTGCTCCTCCATCTCGGAAACCGAGGAGACAAAATCATTAAAGCCAGATGTGATCACGGACCGGAATCCACAGTCTGCCGCTGCCTTTGCTGTAATATAAGGATACGGATACATGTCAAAATCTGCCGTAATCCCTGACGTCAGATATTCCATAATGCCAAGGACATTTAATGGGTAGATATCCTCGTTCCGAAGCTTTGCCTCGTTCGGGAAAACTAACTCATTCAGCCATTTCTGAAGCGGCAGATCATCTGCATAGGATCTCAAAAATGTCATCGCTGTATGGGTATGGGCGTCCTTAAATCCCGGCATAAGCAGATTCCCGTGGGCATCAATCTCTCTGTCCCAGATTATGTTTTCCCGCTGCTTCACAATTTGTTTTCTCTTTCCATCCCCGATATAGCAGATGTCCTGCCCTTTTACCCAAAGCTCTCCTTCCTCAATCCGGAAGTGATGCCCCGGCAAAAGGCGCAGGATTTTTGCATGATAAAAACGAATATTCAAATGACTACACCCCTTTTTCCTTCTGTACAGCCATAATTATAGCAGATAATCCTCCAAATAGAAACAGGCAAATGGGGGCTTATTCTTGTCTAAATAATAATGCAGACCATGCCGCCATTGCTGTCATTTACAATTTTCTGCATCGTATCCTGAAGCTTCATCTGGCACTCATCATCCATTAAAGCAATCTTGCTTTTGATTCCATCCTCCATCAGCTCTCCGACAGATTTTCCGAAAATATTTGTTGTAAAGATTCCATCCTTGCTCTCCCCACCTTTTTTAATATATTCGATCAGATCCTTTGCCTGTTCCTCGCTCCCTACAATCGGTGCGATTTCTGTTTCAATATTTGCACGGATCATATGGATTGACGGGGAGACCGCATTGATCTTTACACCGAATTTATTTCCATGCCGGATCAGAACCGGATTCTCCATTTTAATATCAGAAAGCTCTGGCATGACTACGCCATATCCTTTCATATGTACTGCATCGATCGCATCCTTTACCTGCTCATATTCATGCTTCTTTTCTGCCAGATCACGCACCATTGCAATCAGCTGATACTCGCTTTCGATCGGAATTCCTGTCAGCTCTGTCATATTCTGATAATAGTATTTTTCATCCACTTCCATCTGGATTGATACGGTTCCGCTCTCTAAGGACAACTCCTTTAGTTCTTCTCCACAAACCGGATTCCAGTCATTCTCCTGCTTCTCTCCTTCTGGAAGCGCAGTCTTTTTCCAGTCTCCTTCATACACATCCCGCATCCTTGTTATATTTGATAAAATCTCTCTTGCCCGGTCAATGAGATATGCCTTTACCTTATGCTCTGCCGGAAGCATTTCCGTCCAGCGGGGAATAAAAAAGTGGATGCCAGACACCGGAAATTCATACAGCACAGCCTCTAAAATACGGTTCACATCTTCTCTTCTCATCTGCTTACAGTTCAGTGGGATAACCGGTGCCCCATATTCCTTTTCCATCTGCTCTTTTAAAAGCATTGCATGATCGCTGTACGGTCTGTCGCAGTTTAAGATGACAACAAAGGGCTTATGGATCGCCTGGATCTCATCGATTGTCTGCTTCTCCGCCGCAGCATAATTCTCGCGCGGAATCTCTCCGATTGAACCATCCGTTGTCACAACAACCCCAATTGTTGCATGGTCATGGATGACTTTTTCGGTTCCGATCCTTGCTGCGTCTGCAAATGGGATTTCATGATCCAGCCACGGAGTCTTTACCATCCGTTCCGTATCTCCCTCCATATGTCCACCTGCACCCTGAATTAAAAAGCCTACACAATCCACCATCCGGATCTTTACCGTACTGCCATCCGGGAGTGTGACCGCGGCTGCTTCCTGCGGGATAAATTTCGGCTCCGTTGTCATAATCGTTTTTCCCTGGGCAGACTGTGGCAGCTCATCAATCAGCCGTTCCTTTGCATTTTCATCCGCAAGCTGCGGGATCACACAAATGTCCATAAACCGCTTGATAAACGTAGATTTTCCAGTTCTTACAGGGCCTACTACACCAATATAGATTTCACCGTCTGTCCGCCCCTGAATGTCTTTATACAGATGAAATTCCTGATTTGTATTTTTGTCCATAAAAACACCCCTTCCTTATTTACAATAAATATATGGAAGGGGTATTTCTTTTATGCTTTTTCTTTTTGATTATTGTGCGCTTTTTTTCTCTGCCACAGTCTCATCCTCTGCCGGCTCTTCTTTTGCACGTTCACGGCCATACATAACCATGTATTTTAAAAGCTTTTTCGCAAGCTTATTGTCGATCTGGTCTGCTGTTGCACGCCATTTCCAGTTATTGCCAATTGTAGACGGGGTATTGATGCGGGCTTCTGAACCAAGTCCGATCAGATCCTGCATTGGAACGATCGCCATATCAGCAACTGATGACCATGCACCTCTCATAAGGCCCCAGTTGTAGCCTTCTTCTTTCGTCAGGTTTAAGTATTCCTTCGCGTATTTTACAGCCTGCTTTGGCGCTGTCTCTATCCAGCCCATGCAGGTATCATTATCATGCGTTCCGGTGTATACCACACAATGCTTTGGATAATTATGTGGCAGATAATCACTGTCCTCTCTGGAATCAAACGCGAACTGGATAACCTTCATGCCTGGGAAACCAGAATCCTTTAACAGCTTATGTACCGAAGGTGTCAAAAATCCAAGATCCTCTACGATGATCGGAAGCTTTCCAAGCTTCTTCTCAAGCGCACGGAATAAATCCATTCCAGGACCTTCCTTCCATGTTCCGTTTTTTGCAGTATCATCCTTTGCAGGAATTGCATAATAAGAATCAAATCCACGGAAATGGTCAATTCTTACAATATCATAAAGTGCTGCCATTGCAGAAATACGCTTTGTCCACCATGCATAATCATCCTTTTTCATAACATCCCAGCGGAATAATGGATTGCCCCAGAGCTGTCCATCCTCGGAAAATGCATCCGGCGGGCATCCTGCAACCTCGATCGGATTTAACTCCTCATCCAGATAAAACTGTGTCGGATTCGCCCATACATCGGCACTGTCTAATGC
>CAKRLN010000158.1 GCA_934359535.1 uncultured Lachnospiraceae bacterium | reverse complement strand
GTACCGAAGGAATATGCATTTTGTGCGATTACAGGTCTTCACTTAAACGGCTGGTATGAAAAGAGCCGTTACTGTGGAGCGTGTGGCGGTACGCTTGTCCATGACAAAAAGGAGCGCATGATGCGCTGCCCGGTATGCGGAAATATGGTTTTTCCAAGAATCAATCCGGCAGTGATCGTTGCGGTGACAAATAATGATGAGCTTCTGCTGACAAAATACCGCGGCAGGGAATACAAAAAATATGCGCTTGTTGCCGGATTTAATGAGATTGGAGAGAGCTTAGAGGAAACGGTTGCCCGCGAGGTCATGGAGGAGACAGGGCTTCATGTAAAAAATATCCGCTATTATAAGTCACAGCCGTGGGGGTTCACCGATAATATTCTTGCCGGCTACTACTGTGATCTTGATGGCGGGGAGAAAATCACGATGGACAATGATGAGCTTTCTGTAGCGGAATGGGTATCACGTGAGGAAATTGAAGTAAAACCGGAGGATCTCAGTCTTACGAATGAAATGATCTGTCGTTTTCGGTCGGGAGACTATCCAAAGTAGAAAAAGCTTAAGAATACCGGGAAAAGAGCACGATTTC
The DNA here is from genome assembly GCA_934359535.1 of uncultured Lachnospiraceae bacterium. Taxonomy (GTDB): domain Bacteria; phylum Bacillota; class Clostridia; order Lachnospirales; family Lachnospiraceae; genus Roseburia. Next base: position 4,969 of record CAKRLN010000158.1, on the reverse strand, counting down.
AGGTTGACAATCGAAAATCTATAAAGTATAGTAAGCTACTAGGAAATGTAGGAAATATAATTTTATAGAGGTGATAAGAATGAAGATTTCAACTAAAGGAAGATATGCGTTGCGGCTTATGATTGATCTTGCAATGAATAGTAATGGAAAGCCGGTAAGCTTAAAGGATGTTGCACAGCGTCAGGGAATTTCGGATAAATATCTGGAACAGATCATTTCTGTGCTCCATAAGGCCGGTTATGTGCGCAGTGTACGCGGTGCACAGGGTGGATATCTGCTCCGGAAGGTGCCGGAGGAATATACGGTAGGCATGATTCTGCGGCTTACGGAGGGAAGCCTTGCACCGGTATCGTGCATTGAGGATGATGAGATTGTGTGCGACCATGCAGATGCCTGCGTTACAGCGATTGTATACAAGAAGATCAATGATGCGGTCAATGGTGTTGTAGACAATATTACGCTTGCAGACCTCATCAACTGGCAGAGTGAGAAAAATGGTCAGTATGTAATTTAATATCAAAGGAAGTAAGGATATGAACAGAAGAAAAACCCAGATGTCAGAATCACTTGAGCTTGGGATTGTGCTGGCGCTTGCCGGTGGATTTATGGATGCATATTCGTATATCTGCAGAGGAGAAGTGTTTGCGAATGCCCAGACAGGAAACATGCTTTTATTTGGAATTCATGTGTCACAGGGCGAATGGTCGCTTGCACTGCGGTATCTCTGCCCGGTGGTGGCTTTTGCAGCAGGGATTGCCCTTTCAGACGTTGTTAAATTTGTACTAAGGGAATACCAGACGATCCACTGGAGGCAGTTAGCTGTTCTTTTTGAAGCCGTTATTTTGTTCGCTGTAAGTTTCATGTCGCAGGATATGAACCTGCCTGCCAACAGCCTGACCTCGTTTGCCTGTGGAATTCAGGTAGAAAGCTTCCGCAAAATCCATGGAAACGGAATTGCAACGACAATGTGTATTGGAAATTTAAGAAGCGGCACACAGAATCTATGTGAATATCTACATACAAAACAGGGAAAATTTATAAGAAAAGGTTTACTTTATTACGGAATCATATTATGCTTTGTATTAGGTGCTGTAATCGGTAATATCTGTGTCAGAATAGCGGCAGAGCATGCGATCCGTCTGGCATCGGTAATTCTTATATTTGCATTTCTCATGATGTTTATTGACCGTGAGAAGGAAGAACGGGAAGAAAAGAGAGCCGCAAAGGCAGATGTACTTCATTAAAAACATTCCCTACCTTGACAATAGGAATTAAGGGGTATATGATATAGAATATAACCTAGTGTACAGGTAGGAATTAGAAAGAAGGATAACAATTATGAATCGTTTAATTTATTTAGATAACGCAGCAACTACACAGGTGTATCCACAGGTGTTAGATGCAATGTTACCATTTTTCACAGAGCATTATGGCAATCCATCTGCAATCTACAGCTTTGCAAATGAGGCAAAGAAAGCAGTAGACCAGTCAAGAAGCACGATTGCAGATCTGATCGGTGCACAATCAGATGAGATTTATTTCACAGGTGGTGGAAGTGAGTCTGACAACTGGGCGCTTGTTGCAACTGCTGAGGCATATGAGAAAAAAGGAAAGCATATTATCACATCCAAGATTGAGCATCATGCAATTCTGCATACCTGCGAATATCTTGAGAAGCGTGGATATGAGATCACATATATTGATGTAGACGAGAAGGGAACGATCAAGCTGGATGAGTTAGAGGCTGCGATCCGCCCGGATACCATTCTGATTTCCGTAATGGCAGCAAACAATGAGATCGGAACGATCCAGCCATTAAAGGAGATTGGTGCAATTGCAAGAAAGCATGATGTATTGTTCCATACAGATGCGGTACAGGCATTTGCACATATTCCGATCAATGTGGATGAGATGAACATTGACATGTTAAGTGCAAGTGGTCATAAGATCCATGGACCGAAGGGAATCGGAATCATGTATATCCGTAAGGGCGTAAAAATCCGTTCCTTTATTCATGGCGGGGCACAGGAGCGCCGCAGAAGAGCTGGAACACATAATGTTCCAGGTATTGTGGGAATGGGAAAAGCAGCAGAGCTTGCAAAGGCTAATATGGATAATACGATCAAGCAGGTTTCGGAGCTGCGTGATTACCTGATCAAGCGTGTATTAGATGAGATTCCATACACAAGATTAAACGGACATGAGACAAACCGCCTTCCAAATAATGCGAACTTCTGTTTCCGGTTTATCGAGGGAGAATCCATGCTGATTCTGCTTGACCAGAATGGAATCTGCGGAAGCAGCGGATCTGCATGTACATCCGGATCACTTGATCCTTCCCATGTACTGCTTGCAATCGGTCTGCCGCATGAGATCGCACATGGATCGTTACGTCTGACTCTGTCTGAGCAGACAACCAAAGAAGATATTGATTATACCGTGGACAAGTTGAAGGGAATTATTGAGCGTCTGCGCAGCATGTCTCCATTATATGAAGATTTTGTAAAAAACCATAAAGAGTAATTCAGGAGGAAAAACAAATTATGTACAGTGAGAAAGTCATGGACCATTTTAATAATCCAAGAAATGTCGGCGAGATGGAGAACCCAAGTGGTGTCGGAACCGTTGGTAATGCAAAATGCGGAGACATCATGAGAATGTATCTTGACATTGATGACAACGGAATTATTCAGGAGGCCAAGTTCAAAACCTTTGGATGCGGTGCAGCAGTTGCAACAAGCAGCATGGCAACGGAGCTTGTTAAGGGCAAGACGATCCAGGAGGCTCTTGAGGTTACAAATAAAGCAGTTATGGAAGCATTAGACGGACTTCCACCAGTAAAGGTTCACTGTTCCCTGCTTGCAGAGGAAGCAATTCATGCAGCATTATGGGATTATGCAGAGAGAAACCATATCAAGATTGAAGGCTTAGAGAGACCCGTCAACGATATCAGCGAGAAAGAAGAAGAAGAGGAATATTAATCGTTCCATGAAAGAAAAGGTTGTTGTTGGAATGTCAGGTGGTGTGGATTCATCGGTTGCGGCATATCTGCTGAAAGAGCAGGGATATGATGTGATCGGTGTAACCATGCAGATCTGGCAGGAGGAAAATGTATTTGAGCAGTCCTGCAATGGAGGCTGCTGTGGTTTATCTGCGGTTGACGATGCAAGAAGGGTGGCAGATATTCTTGGAATTCCATATTATGTGATGAATTTCCGCGCGGATTTCCAGAAACAGGTCATTGATTATTTTGTAGAGGAATATGGAAAAGGACATACCCCGAATCCATGTATTGCGTGTAACCGCTATGTGAAGTGGGAGTCCCTTTTGCACCGTTCCATGGAGATTGGTGCAGACTATATTGCAACCGGTCATTATGCCCGGATCAAGCAGCTTCCGAATGGCAGATATACGATACAGAATTCCGTAACAGCAGCAAAGGATCAGACGTACGCACTTTACAATCTGACACAGGCGCAGCTTTCCCGGACACTTATGCCGGTTGGGGCTTATGAGAAGCCACAGATCCGCAAGATTGCAGAAGAGATCGGACTTCCGGTTGCCGCAAAGCATGACAGTCAGGATATCTGCTTTGTGCCGGATCACGATTACGCTGCCTTTATCGAGAAAGAGACCGGAAAGAAGAGTCTGCCGGGCAATTTTGTTGATACAAAGGGCAATATCCTTGGCCAACACCGGGGAATTATCCATTATACGATCGGCCAGCGTAAGGGACTTGGAATTACAGCGGAGACGCCGCTTTTTGTAAAAGAGATCCGTCCACAGACCAATGAGGTTGTGATCTGCTGTTCCGAGGAGCTTTTTACGGATACCTGTTATGTGGAAAATGTCAACTATATGGCAATGGAGCAGTCCGAGATGGAAGCACATCCGCAAGGAATTCCGGCCATAGGCAAAATCCGTTATTCACATAAGGGTGCACCATGCCGGATCTATACGGAGCCGGATGGCAGAATCCGTTGTGTATTTGAGGAACCGCAGCGTGCGATTACACCAGGTCAGGCCGCAGTCTTTTATGATGGGGATCATGTGTTGTGCGGCGGTACATTATAAATTACAGGTAACTATTCATAAGGTGGCTCGAATAGAGTCACCGCCCCATATATGAGCAAAATTAGCTGCATCGCAGTGAGAAAGCACGATTTATCGTGCGTTTTTGCGAATGTATGGGTAGGGTTCTGAATAGTTACAATTACAGATAAAAGTCAAAAAGGGAAGTCCATGCAGGACTTCCCTTTTTGACTTTTATATCATCATTTTAATTCCAGGAATAAATTCGATTTCTTCAGTGCCGGGCGGAGTGCCATGTAGATTGCAACCGCGGCAATTACAGAGATGACAGCATTTACACTTGTTGTTGTGATATTCCATGCAAGTGTAACTTCAGCAGCCGGTTTTCCTAACAGAACACGTTTGTAGAAATAACCGAATAATGGATCGAATACAACGTTAAATGCCATTCCGCATACCGAAGCGATCAATGTCCATTTGAAAACATGCTTGTTGTCATTGGAGGTAGAGATCTTTCCAATCTTATGTGCAATCAGTCCGGTGATGAGTCCGATGCAGAATTTTAAGATGAAGGTCTTTGGTGCGTAAATGATATAAATCGGATCTAAAAGATCTCCGATCGTCATACCAATGGCTCCACCAATTCCACCGTATACTCCGCCGATCAACAGTGCGCCAAGTACGCAGACCGCATTGCCGAGGTGGAAGGAGGTTGCATCTCCTCCTGGAAGTGTAACCTTAATCTGAAGGAAGGTGAACACTACATAGGATAAGGCTGCCATCAGTGCAGTCAATGTCAGTTTGTAAACTTTTTCGTTTCTCATAAAACTATAACTCCTTTGCATCTGTTAAGAATTAGTCAATTGCGAAACTCTCTTTTACTCACATTTTATTGTTCAAAGTGACAAAAATCTTCGAAGACACGCTTTCGCTACGT
>CAKRLN010000157.1 GCA_934359535.1 uncultured Lachnospiraceae bacterium | reverse complement strand
ATTAGCAAATCATATACTGGAACAGTCTGAATCTGTTTATTTTGTGTTTCAATACATTTCAGAACACTATAGCTTGTATTTGCAATGACAGGATTCTCTTTCTCCTCATTGAAATATATATGCCATGGGATAAACTTAGCTGTCAGATCCGATGTAAGCTCCCGTGCCGGCTGCCCGCCAAGCGGATCTTTTATATGTTTTTCATAGATATCTTTATACTTTCTGTAAGTAGAATATTTACGGATCTTTTTGATCTCTTCAAACCACAGAATACTTAATTCATGAATTGTGACCGCTGATGTATCGCCAGCGTGTGTATGTTTTTTTTCTGATTCTGTCTTTTTGGCCTCAAAAAGCTTTGTTTTCACTTCGTTATAGCTTTTCGCATAAACCGAACGGTATTTCTTCTTCCCTTCGATCTCCTGTAAATACCGTCCTTCCCATCTTCCATCTTTTCTTTTTCTGATATTTTCTCCTCTTCTTGACATTGTGACCTTGTATTTCCTCCTACCATATTTTTGACCCCTTAAACAGAAATATGATGCATGTTCCGAAAAATTTCTGTGGGTTCTTTTTGCAAAATCACCAAATATCTTTTCCAATATTGACAAAATAAGACACTTGGATTACACTTATCAAGATCTTATTGTAAGAATAAGGAAAAGAAATGTTTTGCTTACTTTCATAGATTGAAATAATCTGCGAAAAAAGAAAAGATAAAAAAAGACTTAGCCGGTTGAGCGTTCTCTGCTCATATACCGGCTAAGTCCTTTTTATTTTATAAATTTCATCTCACCATTCCCGATCTGGTAATCATAATAATCCCCGCCAAGCAGCGTACTAAGCACTGCCATGATTGTACCTCCATGGACAATGCAGCAGATCCGTCTGATCGGATGCCCCAATTGCTGTTCTGCCCTAAGCTCCGAGCACACCGACTTCCAGCCTTCCATTGAACGCTGGATAAATTCATCCCGCGATTCCCCCTCTGGAAATGGAAGCGTTCCACCACTGTCGATCCATGCCTGATAATCAGGATCTCCATTCAGTTCTTTATAATTCCTGTATTCGAATCTGCCAAAATCCATCTCCTGCCACTGTGAAATTACCTGATAATCCTGATTTTTGGGGAAAAGAAGCTCTGCTGTCTCTACGCAGCGCTTCATCGGGGAACAATAGATCTTATCCACAGAAGACAGAAGATCAGTTTTTGTTTTCCACTGCGCAAGCAGTGCTTTTTTCCCTTCTGTGGAAAGTGCCTCATCCGTTTTTCCAAGGTAACGGTGCTCCTTATTCGCTTTTGTCATTCCATGCCTGATCCACAAAACTTCTATTTCAGAGTCTGTCCCATTCCACATATCACACGCTCCACATGTCCGGCATCCGCCGCAATCTGAATCAATATTCTTCCAAGCCGCTCCCTGTATTCCCGCTCAAACGGTTCCATCGGCACAATCCCATTTCCAACCTCATCACTGATAATCCAGATATCCGGATGCTCCTCGATCAGCTTACGTGCCATATCCTCCGCATCCTTTCCCTGTTCCATGAGTCTGCGTATCCACAGATGGAAATGATAAAAAACAAGCTCTCCCTCTTTCTCTTGTCTCTGCCATGTCTCTTCCAGAGTCAGCTCTGCCCCATCCATAACCTCTATTTGTTTTCCCGCAAGCCTCCCCTTCACATAAGAAAGCTTTCCCTGCGCGAATCCACCGATATATAACTGCATCCTGCCACCCCTTTCTGCTAAAAATTAAAGTTGGCAATTACAAAACTTATAGTTAAGTTGGATTTATTGTGAAAAGTGACAAAAAGATTAAGAAGACACTGGGGAGCGGCCGGTACTTAGGCGCTGTACAAATGATTGAAACCGTGCTGTGCATTTACTGCACAGCATCGGAGCCACGCGCCGAACTGCATGAGCAGTTCGTGTGCATCAACTTGTTGTAATCTGCATTTGTGCAGATTGCAACCGTTGCCAGCGACACGTAGCGAAAGCGTGTCTTCGAAGATTTTTGTCACTTTGAGCAATGAAATATAGATAAAATCAAGTTTCGCAATTGCCTGCTTAAATTTTACCCACGATCGCAGCGGAAACAACCATCGCACATTCACAAACCGTCACAAACCATCCGGCTGTATCTCCGGTAATTCCGCCAAGCTCCTTGTCGCAGCGCCATCTGTAATAGGCAAAGCATGCCACTGCTGTCGCAATCACAGCCGCACCGGTTTCCACATCAAGGACAAGCATGAAACAAAAGCTAAGAAAAAGCTGTACATATAATGCTGCCTTTACGATCCGCTCCTGTGCACTGCTTGCAAACAAAAAAAGTAATCCGTCCGATTTTGCCGCTGGAAAGCTTACGACGGCAACACCGCTTAGACACCGTGATACAAAAAATCCTGCTGCATACACTGCGATCGTTTTTTCCTCTGACAGCTCGGAAAATGCGCCAAAGAAAATCAGATAATAAAGCATCAGCATAATTGCTGCAAAAGCCCCGATATGGGAATCCTTCAGGATTTCAAGCTTTCTCTCCCTGCTTTGATAGGAATGGAATGCATCCATTGTATCTACAAATCCATCCACATGAAAGCCTCCGCTTACGATAAGCGGAATTGCCGTTCCAACTGCCGCAAAACAGAGCGTTCCGATGCCAATGCGGCTGCAAAGAAGCCACCAGAGAAGCTCGGCTGCCCCAATCACAGCTCCGACCCATGGAAAAAAGCAAAGCGTATAACGCATATCCTCTTCCTTCCACGCAAACTGTGGAACTGGAATCTTGGAATAAATGGAAAATGATATAAAAAATGCTTTTATAATGCTCATGCATGCTCCCTTCTTTGTATATCCAGCATCGTTGGATCTTGTGCAGCTCTTTTTATTTTACACGGACTGGAATCCCACACACAACCTCAACCACTTCATCTGCAAGCCCGGCTGCAGCAGCATTAATTTTTCCCATTGCGCGCAGATAATCCATGGTCGTATCATCATACCGGATTCCATCCTCAAACACGTTGTTGGTTACGACAACCAAATTCTGCAATCTGCTCTGTAAAACGGTAAGATCCCGGATTATTTTTTCTGCCGTCTGCTCCCACGGAAGGATTCTGTTTTCCAGAAACATTTCATTTGCCGTAAGATTCGATACGCATTCAAGAATTGCACTTTTTTCTTGTGGCACAGAAAAAATCCCAGACTCTGACCTTCTTCCTGGCTTTTTATAAGCTTTCTGAAACAGTTCCCCGACATTTCTTGGCTGTTCAACCGTAAGAAACCCTTTTCCATCACGGAGTTTCCTGTGGCGCAAGACCTTTTTTTCGCCTTCTGCATCATATACCTGCATGGTTGCAATGTAATATTTTTCCCCGGAAAGCTGAAAAAAACGTTCCTCTGCATAGGCAGACTTTCCGCTTCCACTTCCTCCGGTTATAAGAAGCATCATGATAAAAACCTCTCATACTGCGCAACCTCGATATCCCCGAAGGTTGTCGAATCCTGATACAGCGTAAGTGCCAGATCAAGCAGAGAAAACATCATTACCGCTCCGGTTCCTTCCCCAAGTGCAAGCCCTGCATCGATTACTGGTTTCACAGAAAGCTCTTCCATAATCCGTTGTGCCGCCGGCTCCTTGCTCTTATGGGATGGGATCAGGTACTGTCTTACTCCCGGACAAAGCCGCTCTGCTGCAAGCGCTGCGACCGCACTGATTACACCGTCCATTACAATCGGAATCTGATATCTGGCCCCTCCGATATACACACCGCAAAGTCCTGCAATATCAAGCCCTCCGACCGTCCTGAGAATACGCACGGTATCTTCTTTCTCAAACTGGTATTTGCAAAGTGCATCGCGGATTACCTGTTTTTTCCTGCTTAAGCCTGCATTACTTAAGCCTGCGCCTCTTCCGGTAATCTCCGATACCTCACAGTCAAGAAGTGCCGCTGCGACCGCACTGCTCGTTGTCGTATTTCCGATCCCCATCTCACCGGTTCCAATCAGCCTGTACCCCTTTTCCTTACATTCCTTCACAAGATGAATTCCAACAGATACTGCCTCATTCAGCTCTTCCACCGTCATTGCCGGTTCCCTGGAAAAATTCCTCGTTCCCTTCCGCACCTTATAATTTCGTACTCCATCCCATTTCTGATCTCCGGCAATTCCAATATCAACCGGAATCACATCGGCTCCGGCAGACCGTGCCATCTTACCAACTGAGGTCTCATTTTTCCCCATAAATTCCGTAACAATGGCTGTTACCTCCTGCCCCGACTGACTGATGCCCTCTTCTACAACACCGTTATCCGCGCACATGGCAATGATCGCCTTTTTCCTGATATCAAGTGATGTGTCCCCAAGAATTGAACCGATCCGGGCAAGAAGCTTCTCAAATTCTCCAAGCCCGTCAAGCGGCTTTGCTACACGGTCCCAATTCTCCTGGATCTTGGCAGAAGCTGATGCATCCGGCGGCATGATCCTGATATTCTCCAGACAGTCAAGCTTCTCTCTTACACAGAATGCACCCATCCGCTGTACGGCTGCTTCACGTTTTCCCGCCTGTTGGCTTTCTTCCGCATTTCCTCTTGTGGATGTCCGGCCAGACTCTCTATGAATCCGGCTCTCCCGGAGCATCCCATAAATCTTTTCCATATCGAGGGATTTCCTGAGATTTTCTGCAAGAAGATCATACTGTGTCTCCTTAAATGCCTGATAATCCATGACTCCGCTTGTATCGACTGTAACGCCCTTTTTCCTTGCCAAAAGCTGAACGATCGTTTCTGCGATCCTTCCCGCATCGAAAATGCCATGCACGTATGTTCCATACACATTTTCCCTGCAAAAACCGTCCATCTTCCCGCTTGCGTCTTTCCTGCCCAAGCCATCATACTTTTCTGGCAGAGAATTCCTGTCATATTCCCATTCTTCTCTGCTTTGTCGCTCATCTTCTGCACCATGCTGCATCTCCCGAAGCTCACAGACCGATAAGCCCTTTTCCGTGCAAACCGTATGTCCCATATGAATCTCATAACCGGATACTTCCATTCCGGAAAGTTCTTCTAACATTCCGGACATCTCCATAAAATGTCCCCTTACCTGGGTTCTCGTCTTTTGCGGAAGAAGCTCTGTAAGAATTGGAAGAAGCTCCATTCCCCGGATGCTTCCGCCCTCCTCAACCTGATATGGATCTGCGATTGCATCTCCAAGCATCTGATAGCCTCCACAGATCCCAAATACAGGTGTACCGCTGTCTGCTGCTTTTTTTACCGCGGCCTCCAATCCACTCTGCCGCATCCATTTCAGATCTGCCATCGTATTTTTACTGCCCGGGAGCACAATCATATCCGCACCGGAAAGCTCTTCTGCTGTCTTCACATAACGGATCGATACTGCATCCATCTGTTCAAATACAGACAGATCCGTAAAATTCGAAATTCTTGGATAATGGATCACTGCAAGATCAATCAGCTTTTTTTGCCGGTTGTCAAAACAGGTGCTTAAGCTGTCCTCATCCTCCACTGTAATCTGCATATAAGGAACAATACCAACAACCGGAATTTTTCCC
>CAKRLN010000156.1 GCA_934359535.1 uncultured Lachnospiraceae bacterium | reverse complement strand
ATGCAAAATAAATGCTGCAGCGCGCTGGGTCCATCAGTCTTGGAAGTCCGAGTGCTCCTGCATCTAAAAGAAGTGCAATGCTAAGTACAGACGCTCCCATGCTAAGAAGTGCCATTCCATAATTCCTCCACTTCGGGAACACAAAAAACACCAGACCAAGAAGCATCAGTGCTGCCATCGCATACAAAACATATGTTCCAGCAGACTCCGGCACCTTCTGGAAGATAAAACGGTTTATCTGTGCTGCCACACTTTCTTTTGCCTGACAAAGCCGCTCTTTCAGGGAAATAAGCCGCTCCTGTGCCGTTTTGCCACTTTGTGCACCTTCTGGCTGCATTTCTGTTTCCGGCTGCCCGGTCTCTGACGGCATTACAGAGACTTCCGTTTCCGGCTGCGCTGCCGCACTGTTTGTGTTTTCTTTTGTTTCTGTCTCAAAAGCCTCTTCCTGTGCTTCCGTTTCGATTTGTTCCGTATTATTATCTGATTTACCGCTGTCACCCTGAATAACACTTAACCCCCATCCAAGGGAGCCCTGAAGCGGTGTTCCGGTTGCAAAGGCAATTCCCATCGGAAGGACTGCCAAAATGACACTCACAATGCCAGTAAGCATAATCCGTGTGAAATATTCCTTCTGCACCAAACGTACAAAGAATCCAATTGCAATCCCAATGCAGCACAGACCCGCGATCATTGTGCCATAAAAGTGGATGGCAAGTGTCAGAGAAAAGCTCTGTGCAAAACAGCATAAATTCCAGTCGTATCCTGCCTTTTTCTTTTTGACCTTCTTTTTCTCCGTCTGGAAAAAGGCGATCGCAAAATAAATTGCCGGATAAATAAAAATCATACCAAATTCCTGCGGCAGTGTTGCCGAATAACGGCTGTAGGTATTTCCTGCCCAGATCGAACAGAAGGCATATAAAAATGCACCCGCATATGGCAGGTATTTTGTCCGACAGAGCAGCTTTAAGAACGCAAGCAGCACAACATGGGCAAAAAAGATCTGAACGAAAAAGAACTGGCACAAAAGCATGTAGGTATCAAATCCAAATGCTGCATGAAGATAATAGATCACGCAGTGAAACCCGAATGGATATACTCCGCTGCAGAACAGATTTCCCCGGCTCATCTGATTAATCCAGGACATATGTACCGGAATATCCGATGCCGCATAACCATAAGAAAGAAACAGCCTTCTTCCATAAATCCAGAACAAGCCTGCCACAAGGATTCCAAATAAAAGCCATTCCACGGCTTTGCTTACCACAATCCGGTATATTATTGCAAAAAATCCCAAAAGCCAGCCTGTTATTTTATCCACCGCCCTGTGAAACACGGTCTTAATCCCAAGCTTTCCCTCAGATACCCGTTTTGTCTTCTGGAAAAAATTGCGTACTATGGTGCGCACTGGAATCTGTCCGATCTTACTCCATGCCACGAATGCCGGAACAATCGTTCCCGCCCAGAGCGTGACCGGATTTGAAATTTTAAGCAGCTGTAACAGAAAAACAAGATTTATAATATAAAAATTTCCGATCGTATAGCAGATCATAAATTTGCGCATCCGGCGCATTCCGCTTAACCATCTTTGAAATACAACTGCTGGGAGAAACACCGTAAGACCTGCGTATGCCAGAAATATGCTTATAAATTGTATGCTCATCAGTGCTGTCATTGACATACCGGTTTTCCTCCTGTTGTTTGATATATCATTTGATACATGAATTGCTCCGTTGTAATGCAGCTTACGCAATTCTATCAGAGAAATGTGCGAATCATCTCTAAGGTCTCATTATCAACCATGATGTTCGATTGCCTGAGTGCCCCCATCACCCGGAAAAACTCCTCTTTCTTATTCATGGAAAAATACAGCTTCAGTTCACAGGTGTAGCTTGCAAGAACCATTGGATACAGATCCATCGCCCGCATACACCATTTTCTGCATTTTTGATATTCTTTCATTTCCAGAAGCCGCATACTGATCATCTCAAATACGCTGCTGCTTATTGTTACATCATACATATTATAGAGAAGCTCTCCAAGCTCCTCCATTTTGTCTACCATTGTGCGCTGCTCCATCTCCGTGAGCACCCCCTGCTCTAAGATGGGATTCATATATTCGATCAGATCCAGACACTTTTCTGCCTGTCCGTCCGTTTCCTCAAAGCACTCCGGATACTCCTTCTGTACCCGCACACGGAAATCATTTAACACATCCTGAAGCACAGATGCCGCATAATGGGCAGTCTCCGAGTCTTCTCCATCCAAGGCGAGTGCAATCGCTGACAGAAGATTCTTATAATCTCCCTTTACGACATTTAACATCAGATTTCTCAAATTTGCCTTATCGGTAACTGCAAGGGCCTCCTCAATGGAAACCATATTCCGCTCCATCTCTTCATCCGGATGCAATACCGTCTGGACTCTGTCCTTACTGAATATAACATCCTCAAGATCCATTGCCTGTGACATAAACAGCTGGTAAAAAATATAGGCACACAATAAAAACACCGGCCCTGCCACCGGGCAGAGTAACATAACGGCGGCTTTCATCCAGACGCTTAATTTATCTTCCTTCTGCTTCATATGGCAGAGAATCAGGTATACGATCACAATACACAGATTCACGGCAAGCAGGACACTCCACAAAATGATCTGTTCTCTCATGCTGCTACATTCTCCACGATTTCATTTTTAAATCCATTTTCCAGAAGGCGCTTCTGTACAATCTCTGCCTCATCTGCCGTTGTATTGGTAAGAAGGATATAAAGTCCACCATCCGCATAAATTCCAAGATAATCGGAATTGCGAAGCCGTCTGGCAACCGCGGCACCGGATTCTTTTAAGTCTCCCACCGTCTGGATGCGTATCAGCGTACACTCTGCCAGATTCTTTGCCTTTGCCCTGGTGTATGCCTGTACAAGAGATGTAAATGCCTCCGGCTCTAAAATGCTGCTGCCCTCGATATACCTTGTCTTTTCCAGTGCATCCATGTAACGGGTTGCACGGAGGAGGGCATTCTGGATCAAATAACTGATAACCGTAAGGAAATTCGCCTGCCCCAGTGTCATGCGGTCCCAGCTTAAGCCCCAGATCATAAGGATCATTTTGATCTCATCATTCTCATAAATGGCGTTCGCCATAAGCGGATAAGCATCGTCCATAGTCTTATTGATATAGACCTTCCGCTCGGTCAGGCTCTCATAAAGCGGTGTCATCTCCCGGTACCGGATCGAATTTCCAAGCCTTCTCGACTGGCTGGATGCCGCAGAAAACAGTCTCGCGTAATCTCCGTTTACAACATTATAAATTGCAACATCTTTCGTATTTAAAAGCTCTGTCAGCATTTCGACTGCATAGAACAGCACCTCATCGGACATATACTGATCCAGCCTTGATGTAATGCTGTATATTTTGCCGATGCTGTCCTTCTGGTCGATTACCTGCTGCTCTAAAATATCCTTCACACGGACATTGCTTCCATTGATATCCTTAATTCCACTGATCTGCGAAGACAAATGCTCCTCTAATTCCCCGCTCTCCTTTTTGATTGAACGAATCTGGTCACGCATATATCCAACAACAAGTCCTAAAATAAAAAGCTGTGCCATCCATACATAGGTATTGTAGTCTATGATAACATCAAAGCCGCTTCTTGTATACATCTGCCGGAACAGGTAGCCACAGACGGCAAGCACCGCGGAAAAGGTTGCCTGCTGCTGTCCATATACAATGGCAAAAAGCAGCACATAAAGCAGATACGGATCAAGGCTCGAAAAATAAGAGCTTCCTGTCACACGGTTATTCATCATAAAAAATGGAATAAAACAGATCATGTTCTCCACAAATGGAACAAGTGCCTGAAGCAGCCATTTCCATTTCTCCAGGAGCCGTTTCCACCACGGCAGCCTGACCGCAGCGTGGTTTACGAATACTTCCCGGTGCTTTAACATATACTGTGCCATTTTGCGGACAGTCTCCTCCATTCCGCAGAATGCACGCCCTCCATACTCTTCGCAGAACCGGCTGCTGCTTAACACATATTTCTGTTCTTTTGTACCTTCTGCCTCCAAAACACTGATCGAATTGTCCATATACTTTGCGATCATATGCGCAAGCTCTGCTTCACTGACCATCTGCCCGGAGGACAAATGATACAGCAGGTGCTTATGTTCTTCTTTTTTGGCTGTCTGATAGATAAATTCCACCGCATCCCGTTCATTTAAAAGGGATAGCTTCTTTCCGGCATCTGCACGGATCATTCCATCCCGGAGTGCCTCAACGCACATTCTTCCGCAGACCGGATCCACATCCTTTGCTTCCTTTGGAATCCCATACAGATGATCCAGACGTAACACAAGGATATCCATCCTCCAGTTCTTTCTAAAATTAGCACAGATCTGTTCTCCCTGTATCAGTGTTTTCTCTTTCGGTGTAAGGGCATCGGGCTCTGTCTTTTCATCAATCGCTTCGGGAAAATTTCCGGAAAACACATCTCCGGAAGAAAGGAAAATAAACCGGTTTCCGGGTATTTTAGAGCTTGCCACAAGAATGTTAATAAGGCACGACGTAAAGCGGACCGTCTCCCGCTCCGCCTCATACCAGTGAAAATTCGAATCATACGCTCCCATAAAAACGGTAATATCCGGATTCACACTGTCCAATATTTCACTTAACTCCTCACAATCATAGGTAAAATTATATTTTTCAAATACCTTTTCGTATTTTGTTTTCCGGTATTTCTCTCCTGTCAGCAAAAAAACCTTATGGCCTTCCTTCCGGAATTTCAATATCAGCTCGTCAATGAACACACCACTTCCGCCAATTAAAAGGATATTCATAGCATTATTCCCTGCCTTCTCAATTGTTCCACAAATTCTTCCACATCTGCTTCTGCCTGCTTCTGTGTGATTCCATATTCTGCTGCAAGTGCATCCGCTGCCTGCTCTTTCGTTCCATCTGAGGAAATGGTCTCCCAGATCAGGGCTCCTGCATCATTCATACAGACCGGACGCTTATAGGGAAGCCCCGGCTGTGTGAGGTCTAAAAGCCAGTATCTTCCGGCTGCATGTCTCAAGCAGTAGCTGCTTTTCAGATTACTTTTCTTTTCTGCCATATCAGGTCCCTCCTGTGCGGATCTTATGTACAAGCTGCTCGATTGCCGGGCGGAGCGGACGCAAAAACAGCCATATCCTGCTGTATAGCACATACCACAGATTCTTTTCAGAGACCCATCTGCCGCGCCGAATAAAAGCGGTCATTTTTCCACGGATCTGCTCTTCGAAAAGCGGTCCCTCGATCTCCTTCTGATGGTCTCCTACCATATAAAAGCCAGTGTCATCATGACGGTATACGCGGTGCAGCACAAGAATTCCTTCTTTTCTCCGGTATAAAAGGACATCGCCCCTTCTGGCAGTCTTAGGATCGGTCTTTTCTAAAATCACTTCATCCCTGCCCGGAACCAAAAGCGGATACATACTAAAGCCCTTCGGATGGATCTGAATCCTTTTTCCTTCTGAAAGCAGCGCTTCAATATCGGTAAATTCTTCTGTCTTTTTTTCTTCCATACGTTCTATTGTAG
>CAKRLN010000155.1 GCA_934359535.1 uncultured Lachnospiraceae bacterium | reverse complement strand
CTCTTGCAACTGAAATGGGTGAGTTACAGGAGCGAATTGCTTCAACAAAGAATGGTTCTGTAACATCCGTTCAGGCCGTTTATGTGCCTGCCGATGACCTGACTGACCCGGCACCGGCAACAACATTCGCACATCTGGATGCAACAACCGTACTTTCCAGAAAAATTGTAGAACAGGGTATTTATCCAGCGGTTGATCCGCTTGAGTCCAATTCCCGTATCCTTGAGGCTGACGTAGTCGGTGAGGAGCATTATGAGACTGCAAGACGCGTACAGGAGATTCTTCAGAAGTACAAGGAATTACAGGATATCATTGCAATCCTTGGTATGGAGGAGTTATCCGAGGAGGATAAGCTTACCGTATACCGTGCAAGAAAGATCCAGAAATTCCTTTCACAGCCATTCCATGTTGCCGAGAACTTTACCGGTGTTCCGGGAAAATACGTACCGCTTAAGGATACAATTAAAGGCTTTATGGCAATCTTAAATGGTGAGATGGATGAATATCCGGAGGCTGCTTTCTTCAACGTTGGAACGATTGAAGATGTGATTGCGAAAGCAAAAGAGATGGGCAGCACTGTTTCCGCCAGCTAGGAGGAAGACACATGAACACATTTTATTTGAAGGTAATTGCCTGTGACCGCGTTTTCTTTGAGGGAAAATGCGCACAGGTGGTTCTGCCGCTTTTTGATGGACAGAAAGCAATCCAGGCGCATCACGAGAATATGGTATTCGCGGTTGAGGTAGGAGAGATTGTGATCCAGAAGGAGGACGGGGCAACGATCACCGGTGTTACCGGAACCGGATTCGCGCAGATCATCAATAACCGTGCAACGGTCATTGTAGATACCTGTGAATATCCGGAGGAGATTGATATCCGTCGTGCAAAAGAGGCGAAGGAGCGTGCAGAGGAGCAGCTCCGCCAGAAACAGAGCATCGAGGAATACCATGTATCGAAGGCTTCCCTTGCCAGAGCAATGGCACGGCTGAAGGCTGGAAACAAGGATATTCCGATGGGATACTAGAATATCAGGTTCACTCGGTTTAGGCAATTGGTTACAGTTCACACGCGCCATTTGCGAATCGTAGAAGTCTTCCTTCTTATGCAAACATAAAGTCTGCTTCTAGTTACTGTTCACACTGTAGTGTGAACAGTAACTGCTTCTATGATTGACGAGTGAACTGTAACTAAAAAATGCTTGACGAATTATGGAAAGTGGTATAAGATAGGTAACGTGCTACAAAGCAGACGGGCTTATAGCTCAGCCGGTTAGAGCGCACGCCTGATAAGCGTGAGGTCGGTGGTTCGAGTCCACTTAAGCCCACTATATTTAGACGGATGAGATTAATTCTCATCCGTCTTTCTTTTTGGCCAGAGAGATTTGTGTTCTTCAAACTGGGCATTGATCCAGTCCACCGCCTGCTGTTTTCCCTCTTCGGTAAAAGGAAAGACGGCATCAAATTTGCGTTCATCTGCCGTAAGATCAAAGATATACGGTCCAGGCCAGGCCCACACGTGAAAGATGGCATCGCCTTCTTCCGGAGCTTCGCGCCGGATCAGAAAACGCATGCCGCCCATCCATCCAGTGTAGGTGGTTTTCTTATAATAATTCAGATTTAATACTTCATCGGTTGTCAGCATAATAAACCTCCAGAGACATCATTCGCTGCGCTCATTATATCATGTGCTTTGCACATGATGCCTTCGGCTGATACCTATGCGCATCCGTGCTTCGCACTCCGCGTCTGATATAATTTCGCTGCGCTCATTATATCATATTGCTATTTGAAAAGGGCAATGATATGATTGAAAAAAAGAAAAGGATGTGTGGAATGGGATGTTTTGATCCGTAAGGAACTTACAGTGGCAGTCGAGGCAACAAAGTGGAATGCAGATACTGCAATGCAGCAGATTCGTGAAAAAAATTATCCGGCATCAATTCAGCATTACACAGGAAAAATTTTATTGATTACTGTATCTAAGCCGCAATACTTGTATTTTTGTATACAAATATGCATTGACAAATGAAAAAAACTATGTATAATAAAGACAACGAATCAAAAACAGCAGATAAATTTCATAGAGATATATAAGAAAAGGTGCAATGGAGTACAGGTTACTTTCATGCGCCTTTTTTTGTATTACAGGAAATAAAAAATGGGTCATCTGCTGGTTTTGGTTCGGCCGGATAACGGCAAGAATATAGGAGGAAATCAATATGAAAAAGAATGTAGTAAAAAAACTTGTTGCATCTGCGCTTGTTGCTTCTATGGCGGTGAGCATGGCTGCATGCGGATCTTCTTCCGACACAGGAAAAACATCCACAAAGGGAACCGAGACAGGTGCGTCCGAAAGCACTGGAAGCTCTGCACCGAGTGACTGGAGCAAATACGATGATCTGATCGATCAGATTCGTACAACAACGGATTTTGCATCACGTGTAGATCTGATGCATGAGGCAGAGGATATGCTTATGGATACATGGGCAGTAGTTCCGCTTTATTATTACAATGACATTTACTTACAGAAATCCTATGTGGACGGTATTTATACGACTTTGTCCGGAAACAAATATTTTATGTATGCGACAAACAGCAATACTCCGGGTAAGCTGTCCGTGAATATTGCAAGTGAGCCGGATCACCTGGACCCAGCATTAAATTCTTCAGTTGATGGAGCAGTCCTTGCAGTAAACTCCTTTGAGGGACTTATGAAATACGATTCCGAAGGCAAGATCGTACCAGCAATCGCAGAATCCTATGATGTATCCGAGGATCAGACGGTATATACCTTCCATCTGAAACAGACGAAATGGAGCAATGGAGAGGCGCTTACCGCAAAGGACTTTGTGTATAGCTGGAACCGTGCAGTTGATCCTGCAACCGCAGCCGATTATTCGTATCTGTTTGATATTATTGCAAGAAATGATGATGATACGTTAAAAGTAGAGGCAACCGATGATTATACGTTACAGGTTACTCTGACGAATCCATGTGCATACTTTTTAGATCTTGCAGCATTCCCGACCTTTATGCCAGTGTATGAGGCAGGTGTGACCGCAGCAGATCCGGATGGCACAAATCCTGGTGCATGGGCACAGGAGGCAGGATTTGTATGTAATGGTGCTTTTACCTTGGAATCCTGGAGCCATAATGAGAATATGACCTATGTAAAGAACCCGAATTATTACGATGCAGACAATGTTACAATAGATGAAGTCGATTACATGTTAAGTGCAGATGATACGGCAATCTATGCTGCATACAACAAGGGCGATATTGATTTTGCAGATACTGTTCCAAATGACGAGGTTTCTTCTCTTTTGGATAATCCGGAATTCCATATCGTAGATAACCTTGGTACTTACTATGTTGGCTTTAATGTAAATTCTGATATGTTTGATGGCAAGACAGAAAAGCAGGCAGCAGAGATGCGTGAAGCGATCAATCTTCTGATCGACCGGAAATACATTGTTGACACAATCGGACAGACTGGACAGCAGATTGCAGATTCCTTTGTTCCGGCTGGAATGTCTGATGGAAACGGTGGAGAGTTTAAGGGAGATACTTCCTATTATGATGGTGAGGCAACTGGTTCTGGTAATGTTGAAAAAGCAAAAGAGCTGTTAGAGGACGCAGGATATACCTTTACCGATAACGGTGGAACCTATTCAATCAGCCCGGCTTTAAGCTTTGAGTACCTGACCAATGACGGAACTGCACACGTAGCAATTGCAGAATCCATTCAGTCAGATCTTTCTGTGCTTGGTATTGATATGACAATCAAGCAGGAAGATTGGAATGTATTCTTAAATGACCGTAAAACTGGAAACTTCTCCGGTATGTGCCGTGAAGGATGGCTTGCAGATTACAACGATCCAGTTAATATGCTTGAGATTTTCACATCAGACTCTGGAAATAATGATATGCAGTTAGGTAAATAAAAGCGGAAACTTAAATAAGATTTTCCGCTTATAAAAGGCAGAAAAAAGCTGTCGGAATGGAAACGCAAAACACCGGCAGCTTGTTTTTGCCATACAAAATAGTATTTTTGTATACAAATATGCATTGACAAATTGTAAAATTATTGTATAATTTTCATGTTGATTTTAAACGAGACAATTTAATGAAATAAAGTGGTGCAGTGGTGTGCTGATAATTCGGTTATGTGGAATTTTCGGCGCGTCATTTTTTGTTTCAAGAGAATTTTCTTGTTACGCTAACGCGATAAAGTGAAAAATTCTCAATAAATTGTTGATAAACTATGTAGCGATTCGTAAAAGCATGCGGGTGGTTACAAAAAAGGAAAAGAAATAGGAGAGAAAGATCGTGGGAAAGTACATCGTGAAACGAATCCTGCTGGCAATCGTATCAATTATCATTGTCAGTGCCATTGCATTTTTTGCAATGAATATTATACCGGGAGGTCCATTCAATAAGGAAAAGGCGTCAAGTGCTGCTGTTCAGCAGGTTCTTGAAGAAAGATATAATCTGGACAAACCGGTTCCGGAGCAGTACGTGCTTTATATGAAGAACCTGCTTCATGGCGACTGGGGAGTATCATTAAAGACTGGCCGTGACATCTGGACAGATATCTGGTCTAAATTCCAGGTATCCGCAAAGCTTGGAGGAATGGCTGCCATTGTTGCTATCATTGCCGGAATCATTCTGGGAAGTATTGCTGGACTTACAAGAAACCGTCTTCCAGACCGTCTGATTGTGTTCTTTACAACACTTGGAACGGCAATTCCGTCCTTTGTGCTTGCAACACTGCTTTTATTAGTGTTCTGCCTGAAGCTAAATCTTGTACCGGTATGGTCCGCAGATTCGCCAAACTACATACTTCCAGTTATTGCATTAAGCGTATATCCAATGGCATATATTACCCGTCTGACGAAAACAAGTATGTTAGACGCATTAAATCAGGATTACATCCGTACCGCAAAAGCAAAGGGTGTCGCTGCGCATAAGGTAATCTTTGTGCATGCATTAAGAAATGCACTGATTCCTGTTATTACCTATGTTGGACCGATGGTTGCATATATTTTGACAGGTTCTATGGTTGTTGAGAATATCTTTACCATTGGAGGTCTTGGATCTTCTTTTGTCACAAGTATTACAAACCGTGACTATACAACAATTATGGCAACTACCATTTTCCTTGCAATTCTTATGGTTATCGCAAACCTGTTAACCGATATTGCATACAAGCTGGTTGATCCACGTATTACACTGGAATAAAGAGGAGTTCTACACATGGAAGAAAATAAGCAGATGAAACGACAGTTTCTGTCATCACAGATTGATCTGTCTAAATTTAATGGGACAGACTTTAAGAAAGCAACAGACGAAGAAAAAAGACAACAGGATGTCATGGGAGAGTCTACGACCTTTTTCAAGGACGGAATGAAAAGATTACGGAAAAATCCGCTCGCTATGGCAAGTATCGTAGTACTGGTACTGATCATTCTTACGATTTTTATTGCTCCGCATATCGTGCCTTACCGTTATGACCAGATTATCACAGTAAACGGACAGCGTGACAAATCCGCAGCAAATATGAGTGCATTCCAGTATTCAGAATTAGAGCAGCAGTATATGGA
>CAKRLN010000154.1 GCA_934359535.1 uncultured Lachnospiraceae bacterium | reverse complement strand
GGTCGCTTATGTACCGCTGTGAGCGACACGTAGCGAAAGCGTGTCTTCGAAGATTTTTGTCACTTTGAACAATAAAAGATAGAAAAAAGTGAGTTTCGCAAACGCCTAAACAATTTATAAAAGAAGAAGGAGTATAACATGAAGGAACGGGCAAAGGTGATTTTTGGAAACGAAATTTCGAACCGTGCATATAAAAAGGCGTGCATGTCAAAACGAAATTATAAAAAGAAATTCGGGGATGATTCAGACGTAGATTATCAGGTGGTTATTGAAAAGAATCCGTATATCGGAGAGCTGCTTGGTGTAAAGAATATAAACTTAGAGGAAAAGGCTGGCGGGGAATGCTTTGATACGGAGAAGGGCATTATTGTTGGAAATATCCGGATGGGATTTGGACATTACCGGATTTCCATGGCAATGGCCTCTGCTGCAAAGCATCTTGGTTATACGCCATATTGGATGGATCTAAACGGCTACCCGGAGACAACCTGTACGAAGGTGATCAGTGCGCAGAATAAGCTGTATTCCCTTGGGTCAAGGCTTTCAAAGAATCCCATTTTTAACCGGCTTGTCTGGGAGCCGATGAATTATGAGGGCTTCCGTGCATTGACCTACAATGCCTCCGATCAGAAAAATGCAGAGCTGATGGCACCGGTATTTAAAAATGTGCCAAAGGATATCCCGGTGATTGGAACCCATGTCTGGCCGGCACAGGCGGCAATCCATGCTGGAATGAAATATGTTGTCAATGCAATCCCGGATAACTGGCCGATGGCACTTCATCTGTCAGAAGGAAGCGTTCATACGATCCAGTGCCACAATGCTTATATGGGATACCGCATTTTAAATGGAATGAACAAAGATAAGATCTGTAAGCCGATGCCGGAGGGAAGTCTGTATTATACAGGTCACTATGTTGATCATGAGCTTGTATGCAATATTGAAGCAGACTGTGCGGCAAGAAGAAGAAGGAAAGACAAAAAAGAACCGATGCGGTTTTTACTTACGATCGGGGGAGCGGGTGCGCAAAAGGAGATTTTTGCTGCAATTATAAAACATCTGCTTCCTGCAATACGGGAAAAACAGGCGGCACTTTATGTCAATGTCGGGGATTATCGTAATGTATGGGATGAGCTTATGCAGGAGATTCCGGAAATGAGAGCTGTCTCAAAGGAGCATTTCGATGACTGGAACGATACGATGGCATTTGCAGGGAAAGCACTGGATCCACAGCAGAAGATTGTTGGTATCCATGGCTTTTGGCACAAAAATATATTTGAAGCGGTATATTGCACGAATCTTCTTATGAGAAGCTGCGATGTGCTTGTGACAAAGCCGAGTGAGCTGGCATTTTATCCGGTGCCAAAGCTTTTTATTAAGCGTGTTGGAAAGCATGAAATGTGGGGGGCAATCCATTCCGCAGAAATCGGAGATGGCACGCTTGAGTGCCGGGATATTTTGCATACGCTTCAGATGCTTGATCTGTTTTTGCAGGAGGAGAGTCTGCTCTTTGGCATGTGTGCGTGTATTGAAACAAATAAGTCTATTGGCATTTATGACGGAGCGTACCGTGCGGTAGAGCTTGCAATGGGCTTAAAACAAAAGAAATAAGGGGTTAAGACAGGAGGAACTACAATGGAGACAACAAAGAAGCTAAGCGGGATGGAAAAGTTCGCTTATGGTATTGGAGCGGTCGGAAAGGACATGGTCTATATGCTTTCGGCAAGCTATATCCTTTATTATTATCAGGACATTATGGGAGTAAGTGCATGGGCAATGGGAATTATCCTGCTTATCGCGCGGGTATTTGACGCATTTAACGATCCGGTCATGGGTATCATTGTGGCAAAGACAAGGACGAGATGGGGCAAATTCCGTCCGTGGCTGTTTATCGGAACGCTGACGAATGCAGTGATTCTGGCACTGATGTTTTCAGCTCCGGTTTCCCTGCATGGCGGAGGGCTTATTGCATATGCAGCAGTAACTTATATTTTATGGGGCGTTACCTATACCATGATGGATATCCCGTACTGGTCTATGGTTCCGGCATTTACAGAGAGTGGAAAAGAGCGTGAGAATTTATCTGCGCTGGCACGTTCCTGCGCAGGAGTGGGTTCTGCACTTATATCCATTATTACGGTTCTATGTGTGTCTGTACTTGGCGGACTGTTACATGGAACGACGGATCAGGAAGTGGAGCGTCTTGGCTTTCAGGCATTCGCGATCATTGTTGCGGTATTATTTGTGGTATTTTCAACCATCACCTGTGTTTGTATCCGGGAGAAATCATCGGTTGATATGGAGACGGCATCGGTAAAGGATATGTTCCGGGCGCTTATCCAGAATGATCAGGCAATGACCATGGTTGCGGCGATTGTTCTCATTAATACGGCACTTTATATTACCTCGAATCTTCTGATCTACTTTTTTAAATATGATTTCAGCGGGACTTCCTGGAAGTCAGATTATACGCTGTTTAACACCTTCGGCGGAGCATTCCAGATTCTTGCCATGATGCTTTTATTTCCGTTTCTCCGGAGATTTATGAGCACGATGAAAGTATTTTATACATCCTTTACAATGGCGTTTCTTGGATATATGATATTATTAGTGCTGACAACGGTGGGGGTTACGAACGTTGCATTCCTTTTAGTTCCGGCATTTCTTATCATGGCAGCAATCGGAATGTTAAATGTTATCGTAACGGTTTTCCTTGCTAATACCGTGGATTATGGGGAACTGAAAAACAAACGCCGTGATGAATCTGTGATCTTTTCAATGCAGACATTTGTTTATAAGCTTGCATCCGGAATATCAGCACTTGTGGCATCGCTTGTGCTTACGATCTTCCATATCAGCTCGGATGAGAGTGCAGTACAGATGGTAAGCGGTACAGCAAGAATCGGGCTCCGTATGAGTATGACGGTTGTTCCGATCATTGTTCTTGTGATTGCGGTTGTCATTTTCCGCAGACATTATATTCTGACAGATGAGAAGCTAGAAGAGATCAAACAGGAATTAAAAAGCAGGAAATAGGAAAGAAAAAGGAGGATTTTACAAATGATACGCAATATGGGAAAGGTATTTGTACTGGATACGGAGCATACAACGTATTGCTTCAAGGTGCTTCCTACCGGACAGTTAGAGCATCTGTATTATGGAGAAAAAATAGAGATTGATTCCGAAAAGGAGGCAGAGGTCTTAAGTGAAAAACATGCATTCGCACCGGGGAATACGAATGTATACGATAATGAGCATAAGAATTATTCACTTGAAGATATGCGGCTTGAGATGTCATCCTATGGAAAAGGGGATATCCGGGAACCGTTTGTTGAGATTGTCCATGCAGATGGAGGAATGACATCAGATTTTACCTATGAGAAATATGAGATCGTGGATGGAAAGGAGCCGTTTTTGACGCTTCCAGGGTCTTATGAAGAGAATGGCAGGGTGGAGCAGCTTGTGGTCACGCTAAGGGACCGAAGCTATGACCTTTCTCTGGAGCTTCACTATTATGTATTTGACGGAATGGATGTGATTACCCGCTCAGCCAGGCTTTTGAATCACAGTGAGAGTGCCGTGCAATTGAAGCGGCTTATGAGTACACAGCTGGATTTTGAGACGGACGATTATGTCCTGACCGCCTTCCATGGCTCCTGGGCACATGAGATGAACCGTCAGGATGTTCCGCTTACTGGAGGAAAGTATGTCAATGCATCGTATACAGGAACCTCATCCAATCGTGCCAATCCGTTTGTTATGCTGTCGAAGGCAGAGACGCGTGAGGATTATGGAATCTGCTATGGTCTGAACCTGATCTACAGCGGGAATCATTATGAAGCAGCAGAGACAAGCAGTTATCATAAGACGAGGATTGTCTGTGGCATTAACCCGCAGAGCTTTTCCTTTGAGATTGCACCGGGAGATGTCTTCGAGGCACCGGAAGCAGTTATGACGGTATCGAAGGAAGGCTTTAACGGCATGAGCCAGAGGATGCATGCGTTCATAAGAAAATGCATCTGCCGGGGAGAATGGCGGGATAAGGTGCGTCCGGTTCTTTTGAACAGCTGGGAGGCGGCATATTTTGACATTGATGAGAATAAGCTTTTAAAGCTTGCCAAGGCTGGAAAAGAAGCCGGAATTGAGCTGTTTGTCATGGATGACGGCTGGTTTGGGCACAGGGATGATGACAGCTCCTCCCTTGGCGACTGGTATGTAAATCCGAAGAAGCTTCCAAATGGCATTGATGGCTTGTGTAAAAAGATCAATGCCCTGGGACTTGATTTTGGAATCTGGGTAGAGCCGGAGATGGTGAATGTAGACAGTGATCTTTACCGGGCGCATCCGGAGTGGGTAATGGAAATTCCAGGGAAGCCGCACACGGAGGGCAGGAATCAGAGGATTTTAGATCTTGCGAATCCTGCGGTTGTCGATTATATTATTGAAGAGATGACAAAGGTATTTTCGGCAGGAAATATTGCATATGTAAAATGGGATATGAACCGGATCTTTTCCGATTATTATTCCCAGTATCTGGATCAAACGCATCAGGGAGAGGTGGCGCACCGCTATGTGATGGGACTTTACCGCGCAATGAAGACACTGACGGAGCGTTTCCCGAAGATTCTTTTTGAAGGCTGTGCAGCAGGTGGTAACCGGTTTGACCTTGGAATTTTATCCTATTTCCCACAGATCTGGGCAAGCGATGATACGGATGCTGCATACCGTGTGAAAGCACAGACCAATTACAGCTATGGCTATCCGATGTCATGCGTGAGTGCGCATGTTTCTGCATGTCCGAACCATCAGACGCTCCGCACAACACCGATTGAGACGCGCTTTGAGGTGGCAGCCTTTGGCGTGTGTGGTTATGAATGCAATCTGTGTGATATGCCAAAGGAGGAACGCCAGGCGGTTGCAGCACAGATTGCGCTTTACAAGAAATGGCGTCCTCTGCTTCAGTATGGAACCTTTTACCGTGGACGGAGTGACGGCAATCTGTTTGAATGGACCTGTGTGGATGCAGGAAAGAAAGCAGCAGCAGGAATGCTCATGCATTATATGGTGCAGCCAAATACACAGTTCGAACAGTATATTCCAAAGGGACTGGATGCAAAGAAAAAATATAAACTGTTTAACCGTGATTTGACATATAATATTTTAGAATTCGGGGATCTTGTGAATACTGCGGCTCCGGTTCATGTAAAGCCGGGATCTTTAGTGCATCATATGCTTGCCAAATTTGTCAGCATGCCGGGAGAAAAGGAGCTTATGACAGCATCTGGTTCGCTTCTTATGAATGGAGGCGTGAAATTAAAGCAGGCATTTGCGGCAACCGGTTATAATGAGGAGGTCCGCTATTTCCAGGATTATGCATCCCGGATGTATTTTATGGAAGAAGAGTAATGGATGGTATGTTAGGAAATTGTCTGGAAAATGTAAGAAAAGAAAAGCCGCTGATCCACTGTATTACAAATTATGTATCGGCAAATGATGTGGCAAATATGCTGCTTGCCTGTGGCGGAAGCCCGGTCATGGCAGATGATCCTCTTGAAGTAGAGGAGATCACAGCGTTAGCAAATGGTCTTGATATCAATCTTGGCACCTTACAGAGCAGGACAGCACAGTCGATGCT
>CAKRLN010000153.1 GCA_934359535.1 uncultured Lachnospiraceae bacterium | reverse complement strand
GGGGTGACAGGATTCGAACCTGCGACCTCCTGGTCCCAAACCAGGCGCTCTAGCCAAGCTGAGCCACACCCCGGAGCAGTGTCTGTTTGTGTCACACCCGTGACGCAAGTAGTATTATATGTCATATACACTCTATTGTCAACAACTTTTTGAAACTTTTTTATTTTTTTTTCAAGGTTACAATTCACTAGTACCCTTACGCAATCATGGAAGCTCCTCCAATCTCTATGACCCCCGATTTTATAACCGCTCAATCAACAGATCCCGCATTGCACGAAGTGCTTTTCCACGATGACTAACCGCATTTTTCTGTTCCCTGGACAATGCTGCGGACGAACATCCGAATTCATCCAGGTAAAAGATCGGATCATAGCCAAATCCATTTTCTCCATCCGGGCATTCTCCGATATACCCCTCCATTGTCTGTCTTGTGACAAGCACCTCTCCATCCGGAAGTACTGCTGCAATCGCGCAGACAAAGCGTGCAGTGCGTTTTTCCTTCGGCACACCAGACAGTCTTTCAAGAAGTGCTTGATTTTTTATCGTATATGGAGTATCCTCTCCGAGATAGCGCGCAGAATAGACCCCCGGTTCTTTGTTCAGATAATCAATCTCAAGTCCGGAATCATCAGCAAGAACAATCGCATCCGTAAACTGCGCAACGGCTTTTGCCTTAATCCTTGCATTCTCCTCAAACGTTGTTCCATTTTCCTCAATATCCGGCTGTATTCCAGCCTCCTTCATCGACCGGATCTCTACATCCATATCTGCCATGATTTCGCGGATTTCCCGCATTTTATCTTTATTCCCTGTTGCAAAAATAATCTTTGTCATTTTAATATCCCTCCTCAAAAGCTTGCTTAATGGAATCATAAATTCCTGCTGCCGCCTTTGCCTGATATTCCTCGGAACCAAGCTTTGCAAGCTCGTCCGCATTCGTCATAAAACCAACCTCGATCAGCACAACCGGCACCTCACTGTTACGGATAATATAAAGATCATCCCTTGGCTTTATTCCCTGACTGGCACTCTCAAAGGAAGCCGTTACATGCGAAAGACAGATTTCTGCAAGATGCTCGCTTGTCAGCGCCTCCGTATCCCCACTCCGGTAAAGCACCTCTGTTCCGTTCATCCCGCTCATTTTCCCGCTTCCCGATGAATTGTTATGTACACTGATAAAAAGATCTGCACCTGCCTTATTTGCAAGCTGTACACGTTCTTCTAGTGACGGATTACTGTCATCGGTTCTCGTATAATAGACCCCGATCTTTTCATTCTGATCGGCTTCAAGAAGCTTTTTCAGCTCAAGTACAATCGCAAGGTTGATATCCTTTTCATAAATTCCCTGTTTGACTGCGCCAACGGCTTTTGCACCATGCCCGGCATCAATCACAACAACCTTATCATACACCTCATGTGGATCAAGAAAATCCACATACAAATATCCATCCTCTAGCGTATCGGAAAGCTCACATACCTGATCCAGCTCCATCTCGATCACACCGTCATCCTTGTCACGGTAATACGAAATTCCCTGGATATGGTCACTGCTTCCACTCATACTGTAGTCAGAAAAATAATCTTCCACACCACCAGGAAAACGGATCGTAATCTTCTGCTCGAGATAATTATTCTGTATCGACAAATCTTCTTTTTTCATGCCCTTTGGCAATTCAATTTTTAACTGGGCAGAAACATTGTTATCTGCCTCAACAACTTTCTCCGGATCTTTGTGCTTTACTACGATTTTTTCATTCTGCCGTGCTAAAATCCGCTCCTGCCTTGCTTCCACCGCATAGGCATGCAGCTTTGGAAAAAACGGAAGTGCCAGACACATAACCGCGGTCAGTACACCAAGAAAAAGTGTTACGATTTTTAATACTTTTTTATCCATATTCCACTCTTATTATTGGTCATCCTCCGAAAATGCTTTAATGCAAAGATTGCAGTTCTGCTTTGTTTTCACATTGATAAACTGCACTCCGTTTGGACTAATATAGCCCTCTCCATCCTCTAAATCAACCGTTTTTAAGGAATCATCCCCGGTATCATATTCAATCGCCATCGGATGTGTGGAGCCCGGTGTCTTTATGGAAATAACAACTGCATAGCGCTCTCCCGCTTCGACCTGAAGCGGCTCGTCAAACGGAATCGTATAATATCCAGCATGCTCTAAGGTTCCAGATGCCGTCTCCTTCATCATCCCAAACGAATTTTCATCGGTAAAATTCGACACCGTGTAAATCTTATACTCTGTATCTGATCCGGTTGCATAAAATCCGGCAGCTTTGATCTTTTCTTTTCCACCTGCGGTAAATACATTTGCGCCATAGATTTGTTCCTTCTCATATCCCATCTGTCCGACCCAGCCGCACAGGTCGCTCTGATAAATATGATCGTAATTGTCAACATCCTCAACCTTTGTATAGCAAACATTATGTGTTCCGATATTGGTATCATAGTAGGATACATAGAAAAATCCATTATCCCCAAACCCGCTCCCCCAGCTGTTCTGGCAGATAAATGCCCCATCTCCTTCGAGCGGCACGGAAAAATTATCCTTGGAATAGTTATCATCCCAGCCTACAATTACAACATCATGGTTCGGCTTTTCTGTACCAATATAACAGTATGCATTCGTACTCCGGTTATAATAGCTGGACCTCGACTGTGAGCTTTTTAATGTGCTATAAAGAGAGCTCTGGACTCCGCCATATTTAAAAACAGCCGCTTTGATTGCTTCATAGTCTTTTCCATCAATAATCTGCATTTCCTGCACATGCTTAACCGGATCAAGTGATCCGTCGGTCTGGTTATCTCCATACGGATCATCTGCCTCATAAACCGGTCCCTGCCATGCGGCAAGATATGCCATTCCCATTGTGTATTCACCGCCGTCATACTGATTCACATTGAAGGAATTACTCATTGTCATATGATCCACAGAAAAAAGCACCGACTCCTCTGGAAGCAGCGATGATTCCAGTGCACTGATCGCAGCAAATCCCCAGCAGGTTCCGTAGGCTCCCTGATTACGCACCTCAGAAACCCTCGCCTTCCTGCGGAGGTCATAGCTCGATGGTGTGATCGTGGCACTCTTTGAGGAATCTGCCGTCGTCAGCGTATTCGTTGTAATATCATAACTATAATTGTAATCTAATAGTTTCGACAGATCATTTAGACTAATGTAATAGTCATTTCCATTCTGAACAAGTGTAGAAGAAACATTTGTCTGCTCCCCATTCACGATTGCAGTGCTCTGATTCATGTCAAAAGAAACAGAACTGTTATGCTTCTCCACAAGCAGCTCATTCCCGTTATAAATATGGGCACTACAATTTAATGCATCCCGAAGCATCGTCACCGGAACCATAATATTCCGGTTCTCATCCATATAAAAATTTTCCTCATTATTCAGATATTCTTTATTATCAATGACAAGCTTCATCAGGCCGCTGTTGGCTTCCCTTGCAACAAGGGGATTCCAGACATCCGTATCCAGACTGCCCCCCCTGAAAACAGCTACCTCTGCATAATCCTTCCCAAATGTATTGAATCTGGCCAAAAAGACGATTGCCAGAATCAAAGTAAATGCAATGTATCTTTTTGAATATTTCATGTTTTACCAATTTCCCTGATTACTTTTCCTGTGATTTCCGTTTTGGCGGCTTTGGTCCCATAAACTGATAAAAATAGGTTTTTAACATACCATTATAGATTTTCCGGTTCTTATCCGCTTTTCTTCCAATATAGCGCTCTGCCTCTTCATAACTTGTGATCATATAAAGAGACCAGGAATCCAGATTACGGTACACATCGCCAATCTGTGTATAAAGCTCCGGCAAATCTGCCTTATCCTCCAGACGCTCACCATATGGAGGATTTGTAATAATAAAACCATATTTTTTCGGATGGTGAAGCTCCGCCACAGGTCTCTGCTGAAAATGAATAAGCTTCTCCACTCCGGCACGCTTTGCATTCTCCCTTGCAGCCTTTACAACCTCACCATCCAGATCATACCCCTGGATATCGGTTTCAATGTCAAGATTGATCATCTCCTGTGCCTCCTCGACCGTGTCATACCAAAGCTGCTTCGGGATCAGATTCGTCCAGCTCTCTGCGGTAAAGGAACGGTTCATTCCAGGCGCAATATTCGCCGCGATCATGGCCGCCTCAATTGGAAATGTCCCGGAACCACAGAACGGATCAACGAGAATACGGTCTTTTCTCCACGGAGTCAGAAGAATCAGTGCTGCCGCAAGTGTCTCCGTTAGAGGCGCCTTACTCGTCAAAAGACGGTATCCCCTTTTGTGCAGAGAATCTCCCGATGTATCAAGCGTTACCATAACTTCATCTTTAAGCAGAAAAATACGGACCGGATAAGATGCTCCGGATTCTTCAAACCAGTTCACATCATAATACTGTTTCAGCCTCTCTACCATCGCTTTCTTCGCAATTGACTGGATATCAGATGGACTAAACAGCTTGCTCTTGATTGAGGAAGCTTTCGTCACCCAGAATTTTCCATTCTTTGGAATATAGTTTTCCCACGGCAATGCCTTGATTCCCTCAAAAAGCTCATCAAACGTCTCTGCATGGAATCTGCCAACCTGAAGAAGCACACGCTCTGCGGTTCTTAAAAAAATGTTAGCTCTGCAGATTGCTTCCTCATCTCCTTCGAAGGTAATTCTTCCATCCTCAACCCGGATGATCTCGTAACCAAGATCATAGATTTCTCTTTTTGTTACTGCCTCCAGTCCAAAATGACATGGAACTACAAGTTCATATGTTTTCATAAATATCTCTTTCTATCTGTTGATACTCTTACTTTGCACGTTACGTTTTGTACAAAACTGTCTTAGTTCTATTGTGACACAGAATCGGAATTTTTGAAATAGTTTTCTTCATTTTTTTTAATTGCTTCGTAACCTCCGATCACCGTATAGACACGATATCCCTTCCGTCCAAGCTTTCTTGCTGCCTGCATGCTTGTTCCACCATGGTCGCAATAAAGAATCAGCGTTCTTTTGACTGGAAGCCTCATCCCCCATTTCTCATTTTCCTCATATGGATAAACGATTGCCCCATGAAAATGTCCACGATAATACTCTTCCCGCGACCGGATATCCACAACCAGTGCATTTTCTTCCCTTTGTTTTTCCACAAGCTCTCTTGCATAAACCGTTCGAAATGTCATAATACCCCTCATAAAAAACAGATTATAAAGCCATGCCTTATAATCTGTTTTTTTTGTATTATATGCAGTTTTTCAGGTTAACGTTCGTCTTCCCCGGAGTACTTATCCGTTTTGGAACTATTTTTTCCAAAGCTGTTCTGCTGCTTGTTCTGGCTCTGGTTCTGACTGCTTTTGTCATAACAGTTCTGCTGTCTGTTTGTACCCTTATTTTTGTTGTCCATATTTTTTGCCATTTTATCTACCTCCTGAATTTCCGTTTCCATGTAATGCCTGTATGAAAACGGTCTGGTCAACTGATTGCAGAAGTAGTATTTGAAAATTTTAAAAAAATATTCATAAATTTAGCATTGCAATTTATTTTATGTTCCGTTATAATTAGTCACTAGAAAAGACATGTGTCTTTTCTATGTTATACCCCTTATTAATTATTTATACTCC
>CAKRLN010000152.1 GCA_934359535.1 uncultured Lachnospiraceae bacterium | reverse complement strand
CACCAGCTCTTGCTCCACCAATTCCTAAAGCATATGCTAAAGCGATATCTAAGGCTTTTCCTGTTGCATCCTGCTCAACAGCTACAAGACAAGGAGTTCCTTTTCCTGCCTGATACTCAGAACGTACAGTATGTCCTGGAGCTTTTGGTGCGATCATTGTTACATCTACATCCTTTGGTGGCTTGATGCATCCGTAATGGATGTTGAAACCATGAGCGAACATTAACATGTTACCTGGCTCAAGGTTTGGCTCGATGTCTTTTTTATACATATCAGCCTGTAATTCATCGTTGATTAAGATCATGATGATGTCAGCCTGTTTTGCAGCCTCTGCTGCTGTATATACTTTAAATCCCTGTTTCTCTGCTTTTGCCCAGGATTTACTTCCATTATACAGTCCGATTACAACATTAACACCAGACTCCTTTAAGTTTAATGCATGTGCATGTCCCTGGCTTCCGTAACCGATAATAGCAACGGTCTTTCCTTCCAGTAAAGATAAGTTACAATCTTCCTGATAAAACATTCTTGCTTCTGCCATTTTTATATCCTCCTAATTATTAATAGCCTAGTCTAAGTATACAACATCTTCGGACCCTCTTGTGAGTCCTGTGATACCAGTTCTCGCAAGCTCGAGAATCTCATATCCCTGTAAAAGATTTAAGAATGCATCCAGCTTCTCCTGATTTCCAACCAGCTCAATCACCATGGAATCCATTGTTGTGTCAACAATTTTCCCATGGAAAATATCCGTCACCGTCACAATCGGCTGTCTGTCCGTATCTGTTGAACGAACCTTGACAAACATTAACTCATCCGTCACCGAAGAGCCATGCTCCAGCTTCTTGATATTTAACACCTCTTCCAGCTTGGCGAGCTGCTTCTCAATCTGCTCTAAAATCTGTTCTTCACCGCTTGTTGCAATCGTAATCCTTGTATATCTCGGATCTGCGGTCACTCCTGATGAAAAGCTGTCAATATTGTAGCCACGGCGGCTGAACAGACCGGATATCCGGCTTGTTACTCCTGGATTGTTTTCAACTAAAAGTGATAATACAAGTTTTTCCATATTGAAAACCTTCTGCCTTCCTAATTGTTGCTATGAAAGTCGTTCGATTACCGGACTTCATTCATATGTTTCACTCACACAATCAGATTTTAGACTTATAACTCATTTTTGTCAAGGTGTAAACGCACTATAATTTGCAGGAATAGCTTAATTTTTTACAAATTTTGCAGCCACTATTTCTGGGCGGAATTTTATCCATAAATTTCTATTATAAAAAAGACATTTTACGCTTTATGTCCGCCGATCTGACTATTTCTTTCCATTGCTGTTGCACCCTTTTTCAGATTGGTTCCTTTTAGCATCGCATTCTTTCCAAATTTCTTTTTTACAGACAGCATTGCCTCCTGAAGCTTCCGCTCCCGTTTTTCTTTCTCTTTTTGTTCCAGACTTCTGGTATCTAACTTTTCCTCTGCAAATAGCGTAAGCTGCTCATACTTATTTTTTTTCGGCGCATGCTCCTCCTTGACAACATGGTTTGCCGTAATTGTGATCCGGCGGATCAAAAGCTCCTTCCGGATAATGTTCTCATAGAGCTGCATTACTTTTTCGATAATATGCGCAGTGGATGATGTATAATCATCCAGATTTGCTGTTCCATGTGCATGCTTTGGTACCCGTCTTCCATACCGGTCAATTGTCACCTCCCCACGGTAGCTTTTTGCCCTTCCCGGCTCGGTGAGATTATCAATATCATAACCAATCGTAAGAATAATCTGATCTGTCACGTACCGTTTTTCTACAAGCTCCAGCGCCAAAAGCTCTGCCATTTCCCGGACAACCACGCCTGCATCCTCTGCCGTATACGGACACTGCAGCACCTGTCCGGAACAAATACTGTTGTTTTCCGGCTCGTACGCTTTAATATCTGCAATTTCAACCGGTTCATAGCCCCAGGCATGATCTATCAGAAGCTCCGCATTCACACCGAAAAACTGATATAACAATTCTTCATTATAATAGTCCATCGGGCCGCCCATGGAACACCGTGCAATATCCCCCATTGTATAGATGCCAGCCTGTTCCAGTTTTTTGCAATATCCGGCACCAACACGCCAGAAATCAGTAAGCGGTGTATGATTCCAAAGCATTTTCCGGTAACTGAGTTCGTCAAGCTCTGAAATCCGCATACCGGACTTCTCTGTTTTCACATGCTTTGCCACGATATCCATTGCAACCTTGCACAGATAAAGATTTGTGCCAATCCCTGCCGTCGCAGTAATGCCGGTCTGATCAAAAATATCCTGCATCATCTTTGCTGCAAGCTCCCTTGCTGTCATTCCATAGGTTGTCAGATAATGCGTGACATCCAAAAACACTTCGTCAATGGAATAAACATGAATATCCTCCGGGGCGATATAATTAAGATAAATGTGATAAATCTGTGTACTTTTTTCCATATAGAATGCCATACGGGGCGGTGCTGTAATATAACCGATCTTATATTCCGGATGACGCCGAAGTTCTTCCGAAGATGTTGATGCTCCAAGAAAACGTTTCCCTGGCAGCTTTTCAAGACGTTTTCGGTTTGCTTCTTCGACTGCCTGTACAACCTCAAACAAACGTGCACGCCCCGGAATCCCATATGCTTTTAAGGAAGGCGATACCGCAAGACAGATCGTTTTCTCCGTGCGGGCAGGATCTGCCACGACAAGGTTTGTTGTAAGCGGATCCTTATCTCTGTCAACACATTCTGCCGAGGCATAAAATGATTTCAGATCAATTGCAATATACTGACGCTTTTTTTCCATGGCTTTTTCTTCTCTCCTGTGTTATAAATAAAAGATAATGAATATGGAAAGGAACTTCTCATGAAACCAAACATGATTAAACGACTTATTCCCATGCTTGTAACGCTTTCACTTGTTACAGGTCTTTTTACCGGATGCACAAATCCTAACGCATCTGCAAGTAAATCCGGATTTTACTTTGACACAATCATTCAGATCACCTTATATGGCACAACAAAGGAAACTTATATTGATGACTGCTTTGCCCTTGCCCAAAAATATGAAAATCTATTTTCAAATACGATTGAAACAAGTGACGTCTCAAAGATCAATGCCAATGCCGGAAACGGCACTTATGTCGAAGTCGATCCTGAAACCTTGTCTTTGATCGAGGAAGGTATCACCTATGGAGACTTAAGCGGTGGTGCATTCGATATCACGATTGGAAAACTGAGTGATCTCTGGAATTTCAGTGAAATTGCAGAAAATCTGACAAGCGATGACAATGAGACCGATGCATCTGTACTTCCGGCAGATTCCGATATTGCAGCCGCTGTTAGTCATATTAATTATAAAAATATATCCATTCAGGGCAACCGTGTCATGTTAACCGATTCCGATGCAAAGCTTGACCTTGGCGGTATTGCAAAGGGCTATATCGCAGACCGCATGAAGGAATACTTAAACTCCAAGGGTATCACCTCCGGAATCATTAACCTTGGTGGAAATGTTATGACAATCGGTGAAAAAGCGGATCATTCTGCCTACAAGGTTGGCATACAGAAGCCGTTTGCCACCGATGGCACCTCAATTGCCGCTGTAGAGATAAAAGACAAATCCATCGTATCCTCCGGTGTTTATGAACGCTATTACCGGATCAATGGACAACTGTACCACCATATCCTAAACCCCAAAACAGGATATCCCATTGACAATCATCTATACGAAGTAACCATTATCAGTGACCGTTCCGTTGACGGCGATGCGCTCAGTACAACCTGCTTTTCGCTTGGACTGGAAGACGGTATGAAGCTCATTGAAAATACTCCGGATACAGAAGCCATCTTTATCACCGATGATGCCGAAATCCATACCACCTCCGGGATCGGAGGAACAATTCCAATGACCGTTTTAAATCAATAAGTCCTCTCTAATTCTGCCGGATATGCCATACCGGCAGAATCAATCACGGCATTCGGAGAAAGCTTTTGCAGATATGTATAAAAAGCATCCGCATCTTCTCCGTATAACATGCGCGTTTTATAATTTTCCTGCTTACACGGCACAAAGGATACATTTTTAAGCCCATCCTTTGTAATATCCAGATTGACAATTGTCGTGTATTTGGATTCTGAATTAAACCAGAAATCTCCAAGACTGTAGATGACCGGTTTTCCGTCGATGTATTCCATCCCCTGTAAAACATGGGGATGTCCTCCAATCAGAGCATCCAATCCCGCATCAAAAAATTCCTTTGCAATCTCTCTTTGGTATTCTTCATAATACGGTGAATCCTCGGTTCCCCAGTGCACATAGGCGATCAGATAATCGCACTGGCTGGATGCTTCCCGTATCATCTCATCCATCATCTTTGTATCATACATCCGGATTACACCAGGAGAATTCTCACCGGCTTCCGGTGTATAAATTGTTTTTTCGGACCGGTTTGCCGCAAGGAATCCAATTTTCACCCCATTTACCGTAAAATATACCGGCTTCTTTGCCTCCTCAATATTCTCTCCCGCTCCCATATATGGAATTTCATTCTCCTTTAAAACCTGCAGGGTATCCGAAAATGCATCCGGACCATAATCATAAATATGATTATTTGCAAGGCTGACAAGATCACATCCAAGCTCTTTTAAAATCTCTTCCCGCCCTGGATTTGCACGGAACGTATAGTATTTGCCAGCAAGTGCCGTCCCTCTTGTGCTGACCGGATACTCATGATTTAGAACAAAAATATCCGCATCATTTGTAAGCGCTCTGATATCATCGGTAATACATTCTGACAGATTCTGTCCAACCGCATCATAATGATCAATGACAAACCCATCCTCGGTCAGACAGATATCCCCTGCAAAAGAGACATGCGCTTCATCAGAAGCTTCCGTGCTCTGCTCTTCCATCTCTGTCAGACTTTCTGACGTTTCCGTGCCTTCACTTTCCTCTAAATCCGATGTCTGTTTCTCATATCCGCGCCCATCCTGTTCCATCATTTCCGTTTTTGGCATTTCATTTTGTGTCTCCCTGGCACATCCTGTTATACTAAGTATCACAAGCAGCCCGGCAAAAACCATCCCCCGTTTTCCCTTCTGTAACTTTTCCATAACAAACTCTGCTCCTTATTCTTTCCAACGATATTTCTTAATTACTATCCTCTTGTAT
This sequence comes from uncultured Lachnospiraceae bacterium, assembly GCA_934359535.1. Taxonomy (GTDB): domain Bacteria; phylum Bacillota; class Clostridia; order Lachnospirales; family Lachnospiraceae; genus Roseburia. The sequence goes on along the minus strand of CAKRLN010000152.1, from coordinate 505 downwards.
CCCTGACGGAAAAAGAGACAGGTGAATTATATCACACTGTCTCTCTTTTGACTATCCGGCTTCCTGAAACCGGAAACTGTTTTTGATTTTGATTAAAGAATAATCTTCTTTGGACATTTTTCAGCACATACACCGCATCCGGTACATTTCTCCTGATCAATGTAAGCAATGTTGTCTACAACGTGAACTGCATCAGAAGGACAGTTCTTTTCGCAGAGATGGCATCCGATACATCCAACAGAACATGCTTTCATAACATCCTTACCTTTATCCTTAGAGCTGCACTGTACAAGGTGCTTTGCATCGTAAGGAACAAGCTCGATCAGATGCTTTGGACATGCGGCAACACATTTGCCGCAGGCTTTACATACTTCTTTGTCAACCTTTGCAATTCCATCTACGATATGAATTGCATCAAAAGGACATGCCTTTACGCAGCTTCCAAAGCCCAGACATCCATAGTTACATGATTTTGGGCCACCGTTTGGAACAAAGGCCATAGAAG
>CAKRLN010000151.1 GCA_934359535.1 uncultured Lachnospiraceae bacterium | reverse complement strand
GCATGGGAATGAGAACTGCTTAAACATCTTCTTCATCCCCTCTTCATCCTGGCTGATGTTTGGATAAATCTCGCTGTAGGTTCCTTCCAGATAGGTATTTGCGATCATAAAGTTTCCGCCGTGTCCCGGTCCGGAAAGTAAGATCATATCAAGATCATAGCGTTTGATAGCACGGTTGCAATGTACATAGACAAAGTTCTGTCCCGGTACGGTTCCCCAGTGTCCTACGATCTTTTTCTTAATCTGGTCTAAGGTAAGCGGCTCTTTTAAAAGAGGGTTATCCAAAAGATAAAGCTGACCTGCTGATAAGTAGTTTGCAGCACGCCAGTATGCGTTCATTTTGTCAAGCATTTCCTGACATAACGGCTGTTTTTCAAGACATGTATTCTCTGACATATGCGTCCTCCTGATTATTTCGTTAACTTTTTGACGAGGTTAGGATAACACATACAATGTCATGCGTAAAATCAATTATTTTGATTCTATCTATATCAATTTGATATGGATTATGCGATATTTTTTATATTCCCGATAAATCTACTTCATACACAAAGCTTTCCGGTTCTTTCTGGGGCTGATAAAACATCACCATATACCAAGGGAAATATTCGATTCCTTCTTTTTCTTCCACGTTTCCTCTGCAAAAAACGATTTTTCTTCCAAATTTCCAGTTGGAAACAGCTGAAACCTTATTCAATGCCGGATGCTTCTTATAATCATTTCCGGATTTGATCTCCAGAAGATCAATTTTCAATCCATTCTGTATCACAAAATCGAGTTCTCCATATTTTTTCGACTCAAAATAATTTAAAGAAAATCCATAACTCTTTACTGACTGCGCAAAGATATTCTCCAGAATACTTCCCATATTTACTTCCATATTCCCCTGCAAAAGTTCAAACTGGATATTTTCCATACAGGAAGCGCATAACAGTCCGGTATCCCCCATAAAAAGCTTAAACAGATTTCGTTTCTCATTCAGCTGTAGCGGTGGCTGCGGCTCTGTAACATTATAAGATGGCAGTGCCACACCTGCATCGCTCAGCCACAAAAAAGCATTTTCATAACGGTTCATCCTGCCGTTTTCATCAATCCGGTTCAAAATAAATCTTCTGTTTTTGTCATCTAACTGAGACGCAATACTGTCAAATATTGCTTTTATTTTGATTTTTTCATTGCCTTGCGCATACTTGGAAATGTCCTGCCGGTACAGTTCAAGGATACTTCTCTGTATCTGAATCACTTTTCCAATATCATGGGTATTCACATAAGTCTGTACAACGTCCGGCATTCCGCCAACGACAATATAAGCTGCAAAAAGCTTTAATAACGTTTCATGCATGGCCGGAGGAACCATTTCATGTTTTTCATAACAGCGTTCAAGCTTTGTGAATGTTGAATCCTGCAACCCATTCGCTTTTAAGAACTCTTTCAGATTCATCGGGTACATATAAACAATCTCTTCAAACCCAACCGCATAGGATGGAACCTCCTTGTATTTTACCCCAAGCTGAGAGCCTGATTCGATATAATCGAACCTTCCATCTTCAATAAGAAACTTGACTGCACATCTTGCATTCGGACATTCCTGTATTTCATCAAAAAAAATCAGTGTCTTTCCCGGTTCCAGTTTCTGCATCTTAAATGCTGTAATGTTTTCAATGATTGTGTCCGCATCCAGCTTTCCTGCAAAGATTTTCCCGGCTCCCCGGTCTAATATAAAATTGATCTCAACAAAATTTTCGTATTCTTTTTTGGCAAATTCCCGGATTGCAGTTGTCTTCCCAATCTGTCTTGCCCCGATAATACACAGTGCTTTCTTTTTCTTCTCCTTTTTCCAGGAAGATAGCCGGTCGGATATTTCTCTTTTCAGCATTGGATCACCCCCTAATGCTAGTATTATAACATTTTTCCTAAATTATTCAATGTGTTCTGTAACATTATTCCATCTTTTTTCTTGCGTTTTGTAACATTATTCTTACATTTATTCCTAATTTTTAAAAATGAATGCCCGGTTGTCAGAAACGACAACCGGCTCCGTGGCAGAGACTGCACACGAAGCCGGTTATAAAAATGTTTCATTTTTTTATAAGAAATTTTATCAGAAATATGGCTGTTCCACAAAGGAGTATCAACTGGAGAGAGTAAACATATGATCGTCCCAAAAGGACTGGTTTGGATTGATAAAAATAATAAATTACAGGAGGGATTCGTATAATTTTGTGATTTCTTCTACACTGGTCTCTCTTGGATTTCCCGGTCTGCATGCATCATCGTATGCAGACTGTGCAAGGAACGGAATGTCCTCTTTCTTTACAATATCCTTTAAGTCTGCCGGGATTCCAACATCTGCGGACAGCTTCTTAACTGCATCGATTGCTGCTTTGCGGTACTCTTCCTGTGTCATGTCATCGACACCCTCCACGCCCATTGCGCGTGCGATTTCACGGTATTTTTCACCGGAAACCGGTGCATTATATTCCATTCCGGTTGGAAGGATGATCGCATTTGCGACACCGTGCGGCGTATCATATAATGCGCCAAGCGGATGTGCCATGGAATGTACGATTCCAAGTCCGACATTGGAAAATCCCATACCGGCTACATACTCGCCAAGAGCCATATCAGCTCTTCCTTCCGGCTTATTCTCTACTGCTGCGCGGAGGGAACGGGAAATGATCTCGATTGCCTTTAAGTGGAACATATCGGATAACTCCCATGCTCCTGCGGTAATATAACCTTCGATTGCGTGCGTCAGCGCATCCATACCGGTTGCTGCAGTCAATCCCTTTGGCATGGTCGACATCATATCCGGGTCAACAAATGCTACAACCGGGATATCCTTTGGATCAACGCATACCATCTTGCGGTTTTTCTCAGCATCAGTAATAACATAATTGATCGTTACCTCAGCTGCGGTTCCTGCTGTTGTCGGTACAGCAAAGATCGGAACCGATTTATTTTTAGTCGGTGCAACCCCCTCTAAGCTTACCACATCCTCAAATTCCGGATTTGCAATAATAATACCGATCGCTTTTGCTGTATCCATGGAAGATCCGCCACCGATCGCTACGATATAATCTGCCTCGGATTTTTTGAATGCTGCAACACCGGTCTGTACATTTTCCACTGTTGGATTTGGTTTGATGTTCGAATACAGATCATAGGCGATGCCAGCCTTTTCCAGTACATCTAAAACCTTTTTTGTTACTCCGAATTTTACAAGATCCGGATCGGAGCATACAAAGGCTTTTTTGAAGCCTCTTCCTGTTGATTCTGCCGCAATATCCTGGATTGCGCCTGCTCCGTGATAAGAAATCTCATTTAATACAAATCTGTTTGCCATAGGTTCGTCCTCCTTTTTCATCATTTTGCACTGTTTCTATATCATTATCATAATATTTTCGTGCAAATTGTCAACACATTTTATTTCTCATATAAAAATTCTTCCGGCAGTGTTACGTGAAAGTCTTTTGCCAGATGGCGGAAGTTGTCCGGTGTGATCGTCTGAAGCTTGTCCGGTCTCATGGAAAGCATCTTCACAAGGATCTCAGCGGATTTTTCTGCGGTATGCATCAGACCGAAGGTTAAGTCAAAATCCTCTCCGGCCGCAAACATGCCGTGATGTGCCCAGATTGCAAGGTCGTATTTTTTCATCAGCTCACTTGTCGCAACCGCGATCTCTTTTCCGCCCGGAACCATCCACGGAACAACGCCGATTCCTGCTGGGAATACGACTGGACACTCGGTTGCCATCTCCCAGAGCTCCCTTGTAAATACTTTATCTTCCAGCGGAAGGACAAAGGTTAAAGCGATGATATTTGTCGTATGTGCATGGTAGACAACACGGTAGTTCGGATTCTGCAACTTCTTTACTTCGAGATTCATCAGGTGGCTCGGAAGCTCAGAAGTTGGTCTTCCACCGTTTACCAGTCCCCATACGATACGGTAATTCTCACCCTTGTCATCAAGCTCGATCATACAGATGGAATCCTCCGGTTTGATGATAACATTACGGAAATATTTGCCGCTTCCGGTTACGAGGAAGTACTCGCCTGCCAGATTTGGAACCGATGTTCCGATCGGCTGCCATTCCTTTGCATCAAAGTTCTCTTTTACTGATTCCACCTCTTCCGGTTTTACACGGTAGGAAAGGTTTCCGCCGTTTCTTTCATGCCAGCCCTGCTCCCATCCATCGTTTGCCATGCGGATAAATCCCTGTACAAATTCTGCATCTAAAAATTTCATTTTATAGTCCTTCTTTCTCTTTCATTCATAGACAACCTGGAAATTCTTCCAATCTTATAATTTCTGTAAATTTCGCAATGATCTGCCTTCATTAATTTCTCTTCGATAAAACGTCTTTTTCGTACTTCTCGATCTCATCATAGAAGTGCAGGTCATCGGCAACGCCTTCTCTTCTGCAGTACTCTTCCCATACTTCACCGATCGGAAGCATTTTTACTGCCTCCTGCATAACCATAAGCTTACTCATCTGGTTCGTATCCTGAAGCTCCTTTAACATCGCATTCGGTGTGCACAGTGCCATAAGAAGTGCCTTCTGCCAGCTTCTAAAACCGGTTGCAAGTGCCGAGATCCGGTTGATGCTTGCGTCAAAGTAATCGAGTGCCATGTATACACGGTCAAGTGCATCATTTCTTACGATCTCTTTTGCCATCTCTTTTGTCTCATCATCTACGATCAGAACATGGTCGGAATCCCAGCGCACACCTCTTGTAATATGAAGCGCAAACTCCGGATAGAAGCAAAGCATTGCTGGAATCTTGTCGGATACATACTCCATCGGATGATAATGTCCGTTGTCCATAAGCGGCATGCAGCCATCGTGAAGTGCAGCAAAGCTTAAGGTAAATTCTGCCGATCCCACGGTATAGGATTCCACACCGATTCCAAATACCTTAGACTCTACACATGGTTTTACAAGATTTTTATCATATGGCTCGGATAAGATCTGCTCGATGGAATCCTTGTAGCGCATACGCGGTCCCATGCGGTCCGCTGGAACATCCTTAAAGCCATCACCAGTCCAGATATTCATGACACATGGCATTCCGGTTTCTTTGGCAAAATACTCCGAAATGCGGATGCATGCTTTTCCGTGGTTGATCCAGAATTTTCTTGTCTCATCGTCCGGGCTTGATAAGGTCAGTCCGTCCTTTACCTTTTCATGAGAGAAAAAGGTCGGGTTAAAATCGATTCCCATATGGTGTTTTTTTGCAAATTCCACCCATTTTGCAAAATGCTTTGGCTCTAAGGCATCGCGGTCTGCAAATTCGCCCGGCTCAAAGATCGCATAGGAAGCATGGATATTTAATTTTGCACATCCCGGCATCAGCTTCATGGCCTCTTCCATGTCCGCCATCAGCTGCTCCGGTGTTTTTGCGCGTCCCGGATAATTTCCGGTTGTCTGGATTCCTCCGGTCAGTCCTCCGTCATTGTCAAAGCCGATTACGTCATCGAGCTGCCAGCAGTGCAGGGAAACCGGAACCTTCTTCAATGTTTCGATTGCTTTGTCGGTGTCCACACCAAGTGCTTTGTATTTTTCTTTTGCTGCTTCATAGCCTGTCATAATTCTTCTCCTTTTTTGTGCTTATTTGTTAGATAATTTCGAAACTCTCTTTTACTCACATTTTATTGTTCAAAGTGACAAAAATCTTCGAAGACACGCTTTCGCTACGTGTCGCT
>CAKRLN010000150.1 GCA_934359535.1 uncultured Lachnospiraceae bacterium | reverse complement strand
AAGATCACTCTTGGAGGGCTTGCTGTTTTGCGTGTGGCACAGGTTGGAAAAATCGGTGCATTCCTTGACTGGGGACTGGAAAAAGATCTGTTTCTTCCATATAAAGAGATGACACAGAAGGTTGAGCCGGAGGATGAGATTCTTGTAACACTTTATATTGATAAGAGTAACCGTCTGTGTGCCAGCATGAAGGGTATCTATGATCTGCTCAGGAAGGATTCCCCATATCAGAAGGATGATAAGGTAAACGGCAGAGTCTATGAATTCAGCGATAATTTTGGAACGTTTGTGGCAGTTGATGACCAGTTTTCAGCAAGGATTCCGAACTATGAGGACCACAGCTTCCTTCGGATCGGAGATGTGATCGAGGCAAAGGTCGTCAGCGTGAAGCCGGATGGCAAGCTTGATCTGACACTGCGTGAAAAGGCATATATCCAGATGGATGCAGATGCAGAGAAGCTCCTTGAGCTTTTAGATTCTTATGCCGGAGTGCTTCCGTTTTCGGAAAAGGCAAGCCCGGAGGTGATAAAGCGTGAGACCGGGCTCAGCAAGAATGCATTCAAGCGTGCGATCGGGCATCTTTATAAAGAGCGTCTCATTGATCTTACCGGTGGAAAAATCCGCAAAATCCAGTAGACACCGAAAAAGGATTGTATTATCATAGGAGTAACGATCAGGAAAGAAGGATTATCATATGAAGAAAGTAATCAGTACAGAAAAAGCACCAGCAGCAATCGGACCATATTCACAGGCAATTGAAGTAAACGGAATGGTATATACATCTGGAATTATTCCAGTTGTTCCGGAAACAGGTGAAATTCCAGAGGGATCTGAGGCACAGGCAAAGCAGGCACTTAAGAACCTGTCCAATCTGCTTGAGGCAGCAGGAACCAATATGGATAACGTTGTAAAAACAACCGTATTTATCAAAGAGATGAATGATTTTGGAACAATCAACGAAGTGTATAAGACATTCTTTACATCAGACTTCCCATCCAGAAGCTGTGTTGAGGTTGCAAGACTTCCAAAGGATGTGATGTTAGAGATCGAAGCAATTGCAATTAAATAAGGCATTTGAAATGATTTATGTTACCCGTAGGAAACAGACGACAGAGCCTGTTTCTTACGGGTATTTTTTGGATATTTCAGATCAATGTACGGATTCTCTTGGCATGGAGAGCATCAATTCTATCGTGCAAAGATTTCCAGACGAATAAGTTTTGAAAGAACCATTGTATTTTTTCAGAATGTCAGAAACGATACAGAAATCGCATTCCGGGGAAGAAATCACGTTTGCATTCTGACTGGAAAAATGGATCTGGACAAAAATAAAAAAATTAATTTTGCGGATGGTTACCTTCATTTCTTTGTTGGAATCGTTTTTTTGTGCTTCGTCAATTGCAAAATCAAGAAGTGTACAGAGCAAAAGGTAGATATCCATATCGGAAATTCCGGAATGATGTGGAAAATCAATATCCCAGTCACAGGAAATTTTTTGTACAGATGCAAAAAGTGCCCTTGTGTTGATGGTTGTATCTACAACAGGGATACCGGTTTGGGATGCCAGGGGGAGGGGCTGATTTATGCTTTTTAAAAAATTACAGTGGATGGTATAGAGTTGATCAAGTTCAGCATAGGAACGTTCGATGAACTGCATCTGCACCTTTGGTGAAGGGGAAGCATGATTTTTAAATAAATGAAAGTTTGAAAGAAATCGAAATAGGGATGGTAAGAATTTCATAGAGATAATCATTTTACAGAAGAAACAGCCGGAGCACTGAAATTTTCACTGCTCCGGCTGTCTTCTTATACATAGGTATCAATATTGTTTCCAAGATACGGTGTGATGGAATTCTCCATCATCCGCACCATATCGGTTCCCATCTGCTCCGATGTGTCTAAGGAGTTCGCCAGCATCTTCATGCTGACTGCACCGCTTAGAGTATTTGTCTGCGGGTTTGCCTGTACTGCCAAAAGCGCAGTGTCAATTCCATAAAGATCCATAAAACCACACCTCCTTGTGAGTCTTTCTTCTATATAAATACAGTGTAGCACGACAGGACTGGAATGTAAAGATGGAAGAACCTTCACGTAACCTTCACGAACCGTCCATTTGTCCGGCAGATTTCTTCGTATAATTAAATTTATAAGAATCAAAGGAACAAAAACAGGAGGAACTGAGTATGAAATATCAAAAATCAAGAATTTTATGTGGACTTATGATCGGAGCTATGATGGTATCATCCGTTACGGCATGCAGTACAAATAATAAGGAAGAAAGTGCGACAGAAGCAGGCACGCTTGCAAATACCTTTGCCTATACAGACGGTACAGAGGAGGATACCGTTTCTACAACGATAACCGGAACCGTAACGGCAGTGGACGGGAATGAGGTCACGCTTTCGATTGGAGGGCAGATGATGCCGCAAGGGGCGTCAGATGGTCAGATGGGCAGTGCACCGGATCAGAGCACAGACGGAACAGAAAGCCAGCCGTCGGATAATGGAAGAACACCGCCGGAGAAGCCATCTGGAGATGATGGAGGCACGCCGCCGGAGAGTTCTGAAGCACTTCTTACGATTAATGATGAGTCGGTGATTTCCGTAACGGATTCGGATGGAAATACAGAAACAGGAAGTTTGTCAGATATCAAAGAAGGAATGACGCTGGAGATCACATTTGATGAAAATGGTGATATTACGTCGATTGTGGCATCGGAATCAAAAGGAATGGGACAGCCAGGTGGAAAGAGTGCTTCTGCAGTGGAAAGCTATGATGCGGTAACCGAATATACAGAGGACACAACCGTGGATGGTGAAAGCTATACTTCAACAGGAACGGATGAAAATGCGATTCATGTGTTAAACGGAGCAAATGCGGTATTAAAGAATATTTCGGTTACACGTACCTCGGATGACAGTACAGGCGGCGATCAGTCAAGCTTTTATGGTGTTGGTGCGGCACTTCTTACAACCGATGGAGCTTCTTATATCAGTAATGCAGATATTACAACGGATGCCGCAGGAGGGGCAGGAATTTTCGCATATGGAGATGGAACTGTGTATGCAGCAGATTCTACGATCGCAACGAAACAGAATACATCCGGCGGCATTCATGTAGCGGGAGGCGGAACACTATATGCATGGGATCTTGATGTGACAACAGATGGAGAATCGGCAGCAGCAATCCGCAGTGACCGTGGAGGCGGTACCATGGTTGTCGATGGTGGTACTTATACAAGTAATGGAGTTGGGTCCCCGGCGGTATATTGTACCGCAGATATTGCAGTCAATGATGCAACGCTGACTGCAAACGGATCGGAGGCAATCTGTATGGAGGGCTTAAATACAATTCATTTATTTGACTGTGACCTTACCGGAAATATGCAGGATCTGAGCCAGAATGATACGACATGGACGATTATCGTATATCAGAGCATGTCCGGGGATTCTGAGGTTGGAAACAGTGATATGCAGATTGTTGGAGGTTCTATCACTTCAGAAAATGGAGGCCTTATCTATACGACGAACACGGAATGTAATATTTTATTATCGGATGTGGATATTACCTATGCGGATGACAGCGAATTTTTCCTTATGTGTACTGGAAATACCAATGAAAGAGGCTGGGGAACAGCAGGCGCAAACGGCTCCCAGTGCAATTTCACAGCAGATGATCAGAAGATGCAGGGAAATGTGATTTGGGACAGCATCAGTGAGCTTGATTTTTATATGACAAATGGAAGTGTCCTTTCCGGTGCCTTTGTAGACGATGAAACCTATGCCGGAAACGGCGGAGATGGATACTGCAATGTCTATATCAGCAGTGATTCAACCTGGACTGTGACCGGAGACAGCACCGTGACCAATCTGTATAATGAAGGGACGATCACCGATGCAGATGGAAATACCGTAAGTGTTGTCGGAACCGATGGAACGGTTTATGTAAAAGGAATAAGTGCCTATACGATAACGGTAGAAAGCTATGGAAGCTCAGCCGGTCTAAGCGGCGCAACACAGACAGATTCCTGGTCTTCCCATGAGGTTGCAAAGCCGGAAGAGCTGTAATCGTTGCTGGTCACATTGTAGTGTGAACAGTAACAAAAAATGCCGAAAATTGTTCGAATCGTGCCGGATTTTGGGTTGACATGCCAAAAAGCCTTTGCTATAATAGCAACGTAACATTTGTAACAAACTTGTAATAAATAAGTACAGGAAATGTTATATGGGGAAATTTGGAGGAACCATTTTATGAGAAAGAACGTAACAAGAGTAACCGCATGTGTCCTTACTGGTATGATTACCTTAGGAACCGGATCACTCGCAGTACAGGCTGCACCGACCGCAGGTGTCAGCAGCTATACATCGAACATTATGACAGCATCCGCACTTCCGACAGCAGGTATTTCACTTGCTTTATCACAGTGCATGAAGCAGAGCGAAGATAATGCAGTTCTTCAGGCAGCACAGCCGGCAGTAGAGGAGAATGAAGCTCCTGTTGTTGCCAGTGAATACGCAGACATTGCTGTTGCACAGGTTGACAACTATGTGAATGTCCGTTCCGGAGCTTCTGAGGATGCAGAGGTTGTTGGTAAGCTTTACAACGATTCTGCTGCTTCTGTAGAGGGCGAAGAGAATGGATGGTATAAGATCAAATCCGGCAATGTAGAAGGCTATGTAAAGACAGAGTTCGTTGTTGTTGGTGATGAAGGGCTTGCAAAGAGTGTTGGAAGAAGGGTCGCAACTGTGAATACAGAGACCTTAAAGGTTCGTACAGAGGCATCTACAGACAGCTCAGTACTCGGACTTGTTCCAGATCAGGAACAGCTTTCCGTGATTGATGAGAATACAGACGGATGGGTTGCAGTAGCAATCGAAGAAGGAACCGGATATGTGTCCAGTGATTATGTAAGCTTAGCAACAGAGTATACATACGCAGAGTCTAAGGAAGAGGAAGAGGCCCGTCTTGCCAAGGAAGAGGCAGAGCGACAGGCTGCAGCAGAAGCAGCCGCAGCAGCACAGGCTGCCAAGGAAGCAGAAGCTAAGAAGAATCAGACAAAGACTTCTACGACAAAGACACAGACAACAACGAAGTCGGAGACTTCAAGCAGCTCTTCTTCAAGTGAAGCAGAGACAAAGAGCTATAGTGCGCCAAGCGGAAGCAATGGACAGGCAGTTGTCAACTATGCATGCCAGTTTGTTGGCAATCCATATGTATATGGTGGAACAAGCCTTACAAACGGTGCTGATTGTTCCGGATTTGTCATGAGCGTTTACGCACAGTTTGGAATCAGCCTTCCACACAGCTCAAGCGCAATGAGAAGCTGTGGATACGAGGTAAGCGTATCGGATATGCAGCCAGGTGACATCATCTGCTACAGTGGACATGTTGCAATCTATGTTGGAAATAACACAATTGTACACGCTGCTACCACAGCAACCGGTATTAAGTATACCTCTCCAGCAAACTATAATCCGATCATTTCTGTACGCCGTATCTTCTAGTAACAGACCGACAGAAACGGATCAAAAGATAAGAATAGTGACAGAGGGAAAGAAAAGCTCTCTGAATGAAAAAAGCATCAGTTCCAGCAATTTGCCGGTACTGATGCTTTTTTATGATGAAATATATTGATGTTGGGGTCAAAAGATGCCATACGAATTGTTCCGTACTTCGTACTCCCACAATTCTACCCAATATTCGCATA
>CAKRLN010000149.1 GCA_934359535.1 uncultured Lachnospiraceae bacterium | reverse complement strand
AGGCGCCAAAATACGTCGCCTAAGTACCGGCCGCTCTGAAGCACCTGCTTATTATTTTGTACTCACAGTACATGTTCGTTTTACTTTCTGTGAGTTTCGCAATTGCCTACTTAGATTTTACTGCCAAAAAAAGGCGCTCCGGAACCGGCTGGTTCCGAAACGCCTTTGTTTCATCAATACTTAATTTTCTTAAGTATATGCTTTCTTTTTTTTCCTGTCAACTCTGTTATGAACGGTAATCTCCGTTAATTTTTACGTAATCATAAGTAAGGTCACAGCCCCATGCCTTTGCAGCTGCATCCCCTGCACCAAGGTCAATGTTGATGTAGATTTCATCTTCTCCAAGGATTACCTTTGCATCATCCTCTGAAAATTCGATTCCTGCGCCGTCCTTACATACTGCAACACTGCCCTTTGCAGATGCAAGCGAAACAGCTACCTTTGTGATATCAAAATCCGCTTCCGCATATCCAACGGCACAAAGGATTCTTCCCCAGTTGGCATCCTCGCCAAACATCGCACATTTGAAAAGCGGAGAACGGATTACGCTCTTTGCAACGATGATTGCAGTATCCTGATCCGGAGCACCGCTTACCGTACATTCTAACATCTTGCTTGCACCCTCGCCATCCTTTGCAAGCATCTTTGTCATATTCATAAGCACCTCATAGAGCCCTTCCTTGAAAAGCTCATATTCTGCGCCTTCCTCTGTAATCTCTTTATTGCCGGCAAGACCGTTTGCCATAATGCTTACCATATCATTTGTGGAGGTATCCCCGTCGATGCTTAAGCAGTTATAGGTTACCTTAACAATCTCTGAAAGTGCCTTCTGGATCAGCGCCGGTGCAATTGCAATATCGGTTGTCACGAAGTTTAAGGTGGTTGCCATATTCGGGTGGATCATTCCGCTTCCCTTTGCCATACCACCGATTGTTACCTGCTTTCCATCTAATTCAAACTGGACAGCTACCTCTTTTTGGATTGTATCCGTTGTCATAATGGCGTTGGCAGCTTTTCCGTGATTCTCCGGAGAAAGTCCAGCGGCAAGCTCCTTAATGTGATCTGCGATCGGCTCGATTGGAAGAATCTGTCCGATGACTCCAGTTGATGCAACGATTACCTCATCCGGACTTATTCCAAGCTCTGCTGCGGCAAGCTCACACATCCTTTCCGCTTTCTCTTCCCCATCTGCATTGCAGGTATTGGCATTCTTGCTGTTTACAATCACAGCTCTCGCATGGTTTGCAGCTGCGGCAAGATGCTTCCTTGTCACAAGGATCGGAGCACCCTTTACTTTATTGGTCGTATAAACTGCTGCGGCATTGCAGAGCCCGCTTGATACGATCAGCGCAAGGTCATTTTTGTTCTTATCCGGGTTTAATCCACAATTCAATCCATTTGCCGAAAATCCCGCTGCGGCACAGACACCGCCTTCTACTCGTTTCATTTCCATCTTGTTCTCCTCTGCCAATTCAATGTCTTGTGACTGTTCCCACAGTAAGTGTGTGAACAGCAATCATTTCTTCTGTGAGTATAGCACTCGTTTTCGCACATTTCAAGCGACAAGCAGCAACGTTTTCTTTTCCTGATCATTTCTTCCGTTACCGTTCACTCGTCAATCATAGAAGCCGCCTTTATGCCTCTGCGGTCTGTTTCCTGATGTAATTCCATTTAAAGATTGCACTTCCAATAATAATCACATACCCGATGATACTGAAAATATCCGGAATCTGCTCTAAAAATATAAATCCAAGAAGTGCTGCAAACAGCACCTGGGTATAATCGAAGACGGAAATGTCCCTTGCCGGAGCTTTCGTATACGCTTTTGTAATGCTGAACTGTCCGCCTGCTGCGGACGCACCTGCAAGAAGCAGAAACGCAAACTGCTTCATGCTCATCGGCACATAGCCAAAAAGCAGAAACGGCAGTGTTACAATGCAGGAAAATACCGAAAAGCATAATACAATCACAGAACCCTTCACACCGTTTTTCCCAAGCTTTCTTACAAATGTATAGGCAATTCCAGCACCAAAACCACCGCATACCCCGATCATCGCATACACAAACTGCATATTAAAGGACGGCTTTACAACAAAAAGGGCACCACAGAATGCAGCAATCACGCTGAGCCATTCGATCCTGTTTGCCTTTTCCTTCAAGATAAAATAGGACATCAGAATCGCAAAAAACGGTGATAATTTATTCAGGATATTCGCATCTGCGATATTTAAATGGTCAACCGCATAAAAATTACAGATCAGTCCAATCGTTCCGCAGAGACTGCGCATAAAAAGATCTGGAATATTCTTCCTGCTTAAATGAAATCCCTCTTTGCTTTTAACCAGTGTCCCAAATGCGATCACCGCTGCCACCGCATTCCGGAAAAATGCTTTCTCCATGGTCGGCAGATCTCCTGACAACCGCACAAAAAAGGTCATCAGTGCAAAGAAAAATCCTGCCATTATAATATAGAAGATACCCAGTCTCCGGTTATTCATATTCGATCACTCCTTATATCGTATGATACATAATAGGCAATTGCGAAACTCTCCAAAATTTACAATTACATGCACAGTACATGTTCACTTTACTTTCTGTGAGTTTTGCAAATGTCTACATATTATCGTATCATAATACCATAATTTCTGCCGCTGCTCAAGTAACTCCCGTATGCCAGAATAAAAGCTGCCAGCCGGTTTCCCGGCTGGCAGCAATATAAAAATACAATAGAGAAAGAGTATTTTGAGGGCTTAAATCATTATGCAACCTTGGATAAATCTGCATTCAAGGATACACTCTCCTTGTATGGGCGGAACAATAAATAAATGAATCCGATTATAAGAAGGAATGCAACAACGGTTCCAATTCCAAATGCACCCGTTGTAATTAATGTTCCAATCTGGAAAATACATAAGGATACGATATATGCAAGCAGGCACTGATATCCAATTGCAATGAAGAACCATCTTGTGTTGTTCATCTCACGCTTGATTGCTCCCATTGCTGCGAAGCATGGAGCACATAATAAGTTAAATACCAAAAATCCATATGCAGCAACTGGTGTCATTGCAGCTGCAAGATTTCCCCAGAATTCGGTTCCATCCTCTGCAACCTCAGCAAATCCATATAACATACCGAAGGTAGCAACAACATTTTCTTTTGCGATTAATCCGGTAACTGCGGCAACTGCCATCTTCCAGCCTTCACCAGCCTGTGTCCAGCCAAGTGGGGCAAAGATCCATGCAATTCCAGTACCGATCTTAGCAAGGATGGATTCGTTTAACTCTTCGACCATACCGAAGCTTCCGCCTTCCCATCCAAAGCTCATTAAGAACCATAATACGATTGTAGATAACAGGATGATCGTACCAGCCTTTTTGATGAAGGACCAGCCTCTCTCCCACATACTTCTTAATACATTTCCAACGGTTGGCCAGTGATATGCCGGAAGCTCCATAACGAATGGTGCCGGATCCCCAGCAAACAGCTTTGTTTTCTTTAAGATGATACCAGAGCAGATGATTGCTGCGATACCAACGAAATATGCACTTGTAGCAACCCATCCGGAATTTCCGAAGAATGCACCGGCGATCATTGCGATGATCGGAAGCTTTGCTCCACATGGAACAAAGGTTGTTGTCATAATCGTCATTTTACGGTCTCTGTCATTCTCGATCGTTCTTGATGCCATGATACCAGGAACACCGCATCCACTTCCGATCAGCATTGGAATGAAGGATTTACCGGAAAGACCGAATTTACGGAAAATACGATCCATGATAAATGCAACACGTGCCATATATCCACATGCCTCTAAGAAAGCAAGGAAAATAAACAGAACAAGCATCTGTGGCACGAAACCAAGCACAGCTCCGACACCGGCTACGATACCGTCAACAATCAGTCCCTCTAACCATGCAGCGCAGCCGATTGCCTCTAATCCGTTCTGGACTGCTGGTGGAATAATTTCAGTAAACAGTACATCATTTACCCAGTCTGTCAGAGCAGAACCAACGGTTGTAATGGATACATAATAAACGATGAACATTACAACTGCAAAAATCGGAAGTGCCAGCCAGCGGTTTGTTACAACACGGTCGATCTTATCGGAAACTGTCATTGTCCGCTTCGCATTCTTTTTCACGCAGTCACCGATAATATTTGAAATATATGTATAACGCTCGTTTGTGATTATGCTCTCGGTATCATCATCAAACGCATCCTCTAAGGCTTTGATCTCTTTGGATACATCTGGTACTGATTTCATAACCTCCTGGATTTTGTCATCCTTTTCCAGCAATTTGATTGCAAAGAAACGCTTCTGTTCCTCCGCAATATCCGAACCAAGCTTTGCGGCCGCATCGGAAATAATTGCCTCTGCCTTTGGAGCAAAGGAATGCACCGGCTCGTTCTTTCTTCTGCTCTGTGCAAGACCAACTGCCTTCTCTGCTGCCTTCTGGATTCCCGTTCCCTTTAATGCTGAGATCTCAACAACCTCACAGCCAAGCTTCTGGCTTAATTTATCAAAGTTGATCTTATCACCATTCTTCTCGACAAGATCCATCATGTTGACTGCCATGATGACTGGAATTCCAAGCTCCATAATCTGTGTAGACAGATATAAGTTACGTTCAATGTTCGTTCCATCCACGATATTGATGATCGCATCTGGTCTTTCATTGATCAGATAGTTACGGGCTACAACCTCCTCAAGTGTATATGGGGAAAGTGAATAAATACCCGGAAGGTCCATGATCGTAACATCCTTATGTCCCTTTAATTTACCCTCTTTTTTCTCAACTGTTACACCAGGCCAGTTACCAACAAACTGGTTTGAACCGGTCAGTGCATTAAATAATGTTGTTTTACCGCAGTTTGGATTACCTGCTAATGCAATTTTCACTGACATTTTTAAACTCCTTTATTATTCAACTTCGATCATTTCAGCATCGGCTTTTCTTAAAGATAACTCATATCCTCTTACTGTTACCTCGATCGGATCGCCAAGCGGTGCAACCTTTCTTACGTAGATTTCAACGCCCTTTGTAATTCCCATATCCATGATACGTCTCTTTACCGGACCCTCACCGCTTAGCTTTTTTACGGTTACGCTAGCACCTACTGCTGTCTCTTTTAATGTTTTCATGACTTTTCCTTCCTATAACATTTTCTATACCATGATCTTATTCGCCATATCCTTGCCGATGGCAACGCGTGAATCCTTCACATTCACAATCATGTTACCGCCGATCTCATTCACGACGGTTACAACTCCTCCTGGAACGAACCCAAGATTCTCTAAAAACCTTCTGGTCTCTTCTTTGCCGCCCACTTTCTTAATTGTGTTTGGTTCTCCCTCTTTTACCATTGTTAGTGGCATACTCATGACCTCTTTTCCATCCTTCTTTTACTTTTCTTACGCTAATCCGTGTTAGTATCCGGTCACGTATGTTAGCAACTTAGCACAGATATTAGTGAATCTTCACATTCGTTAGTGTTTCTTCACGTTGGTTAGTATATGCTAACATTTTATCAAAGTCAATCTTTTTTGTAATTTTTTACTAAATATCACATTTTGGTCTCTGACAATCGATATCTTTATGCAAAATAACAACACCCCAAAAGCAGTTTTCCCTGCTCTGGGGTGTTGTTATTTTCCTATTCCATTATCGTATACTCTTCTTATCCAAGCGCAACGTCAAGAATCATCATAAGGACGAATC
>CAKRLN010000148.1 GCA_934359535.1 uncultured Lachnospiraceae bacterium | reverse complement strand
CTTATGTACCGTTGCCAGCGACACGTAGCGGAAGCGTGTCTTCGAAGATTTTTGTCACTTTGAACAATAAAATGTGAATAAAAGAGCTTTTCGCAATTATCTAATTAGGATTAATTCGAAAAAGGAGCAGAAAAATGCAGCAGAAAATCGTTTTTTTAGATATTGATGGAACTATGGTGTGCTTTGATGGCTCGATCCCGGAGTCTGCCAAATCAGCAGTAAGACAGGCGCAGGCAAACGGACACAAGATGGTTGTCTGTACCGGACGCAGCCGTTTTCAGGTATCCGCAGAACTTCTATCTCTCGGCTTTGATGGAATTGTCTGCGGTGCCGGAGCCCGCGTAATTGCAGGTGGAAAGGACATTTATCATGCGGTGATCTCAGAGGAGCAAAAGAAAAAGAGCTTTGATTATCTGGAGCAAAACGGTTTCCTGTTCTGTTATCAGGGCGAACACGGACTGGTACTCAATAAACGGAGCATAAATGGCATTCTGAAAAAATACGAAGCCTCCGGCATGACCGAAAAACAGGCATCCCAGCTTCAGGGAGAGCTGACGGTCTGCGAGGATGTCTGGAAACAGCCCGATCTTGAAAAAATCATTTTCTATGATTCTCCATTCCCGGTAAATGAAGTCCATGCGCAGCTGCTCCCGTATTTTGATACCGTTCCGCTCAGCTTGGAAGGCGCGGATGGATACGCCGGTGAAATTGGGATTAACGGAATCCATAAGGCAACCGGTATGCAGATCTATTTAAACCACATCGGCGCATCCCAGACAGATACGATTGCGGTCGGTGACGGTCCAAATGATTTCCAGATGATGGAATTTGCCCACACTGCCGTTGCGATGGGAAATGCACTTCCGGAAGTCAAAGAGCGTGCCGATCTGGTCACGACCAATATTGACGAGGACGGGATCTATCATGCCTTTGAACAGCTTGGGCTGCTGTAATTTTATACATGCAGCCTCCGGAACTCCACCGGTGTCATTCCGGTAAGCTTGCGGAACATCACGATAAAATGACTTGCATCGGTATATCCCACATCATGGGAAATATCCTGTATCTTGCGGTCACGTTCCAGTAAAAGCAGCTCCTTTGCCTTATTAATCCGATAATTGGTCAGGTACTCATATACCGAACAGTTCAGATATCTGGAAAAAAGCCGGGACAGATACTGCGGTGACACATACACACTTTTGGCCAGCTGATCCGCGGAAAGCTCATCCATATAGAAGCTTTCGATCTGTGCGACAACCGGCTGTACATATTTCTCCCATGCCGGCTGTGCTGCTGCCGCCGTATGGGGGATTCCTTCTAAAAAAAGTAAAAGCAGATGATAGCAGTCTAAAGACAGCTTTCTCGTATTGCCAGATGCCGTCTCAAAATCATATACCGCTTCTGCAATAACCTTCTCAATCTCCATTCCCTTTTCCTCTTCGATTCTTAAATAATCTTCTCCACCGATCATTTTTTTCAGATGCGCCTCCATCGAACCGGTAAATGTTGCAAACTCTGTGATCCAGGTCCCCCCCTGCGCACGGTAGCTGTGTGGCACAAACGGAGCGAGCAGGATTCCCTGTCCCCTCTCCAAAAGAATCGTTTTTCCTTTTACCGATACACTTCCGCTTCCGGATTCCGTCTGAAGATAATGATACATCGGGAATCCATCCGGTCTTTTGACACTCTCCTGTTCCCAGTGATTTCCAACAGAGTCAAACAAAAATGGCTCTGTACTGAAATGATTTCCAAAATAAATTGCCACATCACACCTCCTGCCCCGCCTTATGACCGACTGCTTTTATCAGTTTCAAAATGTTATATAAAGTGTTTGTTCCTGTTATACATTTTCCTTTTAAAATATACTATGATAAGCATAAATCAAAGAAAACAAAAATACAAGGTCGACACACCTTACAGATTCAGAAAGTATGATAATATCAGGAGGTTTTATTATGGAATCCAAATTCAAACGAATCCTCTACGGAGGAGATTACAATCCAAACCAGTGGCCGGAGGAGATCTGGGAAGACGATATGCGCATTTTTAAAGATGCCCATATCAACACGGCAACGATCAACGTTTTTTCCTGGGCAAAGATCCAGCCATCCGAGCATGTGTATGATTTTTCCTGTCTGGACAAGATCGTAGATATGCTGTCAAAAGAAGATTATGACATTGTTTTTGCAACCTCGACCGCAGCACTTCCTGCATGGATGGTGAAAAAATATCCAGAGGTTATGAGCACCGATTACGAGGGAAGACACCACAAATTCGGCGGCAGACACAACGCCTGTCCAAATTCCCCGGTATACCAGAAATACGCCAGAGCACTTGCTTCCAGACTTGCAGAACGCTATGCCGGCAATCCTCATGTAACCTGCTGGCATATCAACAATGAATACGGTGCGGAATGCTACTGTGACAACTGCCAGAAAGCCTTCCGCGTATGGCTGAAAGATAAATACCATACCATTGATGCGTTAAATACCGCATGGAATATGGAATTCTGGGGACATACGGTTTATGACTGGGATGAGGTTGTTGTGCCGAACGCACTCAGTGAAGGAATCGGAAGGGATATGACTGCATTTGCCGGTATCTCCATTGATTACAGACGCTTTCTCTCCGACAGCCTGTTAGACAACTACAAAATGGAACGCGATGCAATCCGCGCCCAAAAGCCGGATGCCCTGATCACGACCAACCTGATGGGAACATTCAAGGGACTTGACTATTTCAAATGGGCAAAAGAGATGGATATTGTATCCTGGGATAACTACCCTGCCTACGATACCCCATGGAGCCAGGTTGCCATGACACATGATCTGATGCGTGGCTTAAAGGATGCGCCGTTTATGTTAATGGAGCAGACACCAAGCCAGCAGAACTGGCAGAAATACAACTCCTTGAAGAGACCGGGACAGATGCGCGCACAAAGCTATCAGACCATGGCTCACGGTGCGGATACGATCCAGTTTTTCCAGCTCCGCAGAAGTGTCGGCGGATGTGAGAAATTCCACGGTGCTGTCATTGCCCATGTCGGCAATGAGAATACCCGTGTCTTCCGCGAAACTGCACAGCTCGGTCAGGAGCTGGAAAGCTTTGGAACAAAAACACTTGGCTCAAAAAATCCATCGAAGGTCGGTATCATCTTTGACTGGGATAATTACTGGGCACTCGAATACACAAGCGGTCCTTCCGCAGATCTGAAATATGTCGATCAGATCCATCAGTACTATGAATTTTTCTACAACCAGAATATTTCGGTCGATATGATTCCGGTCGACTGCGACTTTTCCAAATATGACATCATTGTCGCTCCTGTCCTTTACATGGTAAAAGACGGTATGAAGGAAGCCTTAGAAAGCTTTGTGAAAAACGGTGGTACCCTGATCACAACCTTTATGAGCGGTATTGTCGGACAGTCCGATAATGTACACCTTGGCGGTTATCCGGGACCACTGCGCGATATGGCTGGCGTCTGGGTAGAAGAGATCGATGCGCTTGCACCAGAACAGAAAAATACCGCCCTGTTTTCCGATGGCACAAGCTTCTCCTGTGGACTGCTCTGCGATCTGATGCATTTAGAAGGCGCCGAAGCACTTGCCTCCTACGGAAAAGACTTCTATGCCGGAATGCCTGCTGCCACAAAAAACAGCTTTGGAAAAGGCCATGTATACTATATCGGCACCCAGCTGGAAAAAGACGGTCTTGCAAAGATCCTTTCTACGGCTATTACAGAGGCCGGTGTAAGCCCTGTCATTCCGGAGACAACCACACTTGAGGTTACCTGCCGTGAAAGCGATACCACACGCTTCTACTATGTGATGAACTTCTCCGGCGCCACTCAGCCGCTTCCGGAAAGCCTTGCCGGAAAAGTCGATCTGATCACCGGGGCTTCGGCAAAAGCTGGCAGTGTGCTTGCCCCATGGGATGTTATGATCTTACAGGAGCCGCTTGCATAAAAATCATATATTACCTATCTGACATACTCCCGTTGCCTGCAATGAGCAACGAGAGTATGCCTGCATTTATTTGTGTTTACAATACATACAATCGTAAGGTTTAGAGATTTAATCTCCAGACCATTCTCCATTTCTATCTATAGTCGTCATTACACAAATCCTATACATTTATTAGGCATTAAAACCAATATAGTTCATACGACAAAAAGTTCCCTGTCCCGCATATGTCTGCTGTTCTATTGAATCTTTCACAATTTTAAATCCCACTTTTTTATAACAGTTGATTGCTCTTTTATTCCATGTTCTGACTTCCAAGTATAATTGCTTTTTCCCATAACGTCTATTTTTTATCTTGATAGCCTCATTTAAAGTCCACGCACCTATTCCACAAGAACAATAATTTGGATGAACACCAATTCCAATAAACACCTCTTCTTTTTCATCAATTAATCCAAAAAAAGCTACAACACCATGCATGTCATGCTCAACCACATAATAATCACCAATTCTGTTTGGATTTGCAAAACCTATTTTTTCATTTTTCATCTGCTCATATTTTGGTAGATTATATATCTTATATTCTCCAGTATATTCCCATTTACAAATATTAACTTTATCCATTTCGTTCATCAGTCTAATTTGAAACTCTGAATTCAATGCCTTTGTCTTAATAATTTTATCAATCATCATAGCCTTGTTAATTGCCTCATCTCTATTTTTTAAAAAAGTTAAGTAACAACCATAACATATATCTGAACTATAAATATACATAATTGTTATATTTATTGGTAAATTTATAACCCCCCTGATCCACAAGCTTCCTTATGGATTAGGGGGGTTTCTCTGTCTTATCGGTATTCTGCCACACTGATACGGGTCAGTGCCTTATGCAGTGCAAATTCTGCACGCTTGATATCAAGCTCTGCCGTCTTATTGCTAAGACGCTGCTCGGCGCGTTCCTTTGCCGCCTCCGCACGGGCGATATCGATCTCCTCCGGCCACTCGGCAACCTCGGCAAGAAGTGTGACACGGTCATTTAAGATCTCTGCAAATCCGGCATGCACGGCGGCAACCTTCTGCACATCTCCCTCATGGATCGTAACAACTCCCGGCTCAAGCACCGTCGTGAGCGGGATATGGTTCTTATAGACACCGATCTGTCCCTGTACGGTATTAAATTCGATCATATCCGCATCCCCGGTAAAAAATACACGGTCCGGCGTAATGATCTCTACTTTAAACATATTATCTGCCATAGCCTCACCTCTTACTTCATGCGGGCGCGTACATCATCAATACTTCCTGCATTTAAGAAATGACCTTCCGGAACATCATCCAGCTTTCCTTCGAGGATCTCACGGAAGCCGCGGATTGTCTCTGCTACTGATACATAGATACCAGGGAAACCGTTAAACTGCTCCGCTACATGGAGCGGCTGTGACAGGAATCTCTGTACCTTTCTTGCACGGCTTACAACAAGCTTATCCTCCTCGGATAACTCATCCATACCAAGAATTGCAATAATATCCTGTAACTCACGGTATTTCTGAAGAATCTCCTGGACTCCGCGGGCAACCTCAAAATGCTCCTGACCTACGATACGCGGATCAAGAATTCTGGATGTGGAAGCAAGCGGATCAACCGCCGGATAAATACCAAGCTCTGCAATGGAACGCTCCAATACGGTTGTTGCGTCGAGATGGGCAAACGTTGTTGCCGGTGCTGGGTCGGTAAGGTCATCCGCCGGTACATAAACTGCCTGTACGGATGTAATGGAACCATTCTTTGTCGAAGTGATACGCTCCTGCAGCGCACC
>CAKRLN010000147.1 GCA_934359535.1 uncultured Lachnospiraceae bacterium | reverse complement strand
AATATTTCACATAATTCCGGCATAACAGATATATCTGGAATGCTTTTCCCAGTTTCCCATTTCGAAACTGCTCTATTTGTAATATTCAATTTTTCTGCTAACTGCATTTGTGTCAAGCCTTTTTCTTTTCTACATTTTGAAATAAAACTTCCAATCACTTCTTGATTCATTTCTCTTACCTCCTTGCAATCATCATATACCAAAAAGGAGCTGTCTAAAACGAACCGCAGGTTGATTTATGCCGTTCAACTGGTAGTTGATACTTTTTTGCACTATTCATTTCCAACTCCCGATAGCTATTTAAAAAGAATCCTTTTTTAATGCTTTCTTACCCTGTCAACCACAAAGGCTCCCAGACCACGCTGTTAAACAGCAATTTCAAATATCACTATTTTTTCCCTTGGATTGTTTCCATCAAACAGATCCCTGCAATCAATTTCGTCGGAAAACAACAATTCCTCTACAGTCATCAGATAAGCCATGTATTCATCGGACGGATAATAGAAAAACAACTTTACCGTTCTCCTGTTTTCACAACAAGAATTCAAAATCCGGGCAATTACTTTTTTCAGCAGTTCCAGCGAAAAAGGATTAAAAAAATAAATCCGGTCCACTGTTTCTGGAACTGTATACCGCTCCGCATTTGCAAGAACAAATGATACCCTGCCGGAAGCCACGGAAGACTCCTTGTTGTTCATAGCCTTTTCATAAATTTGCTCGTTGTATTCGACACCGATGGACTGACATCTGGTTTGATATGACAGAAAAAAATCAACTCTTCCTTTTCCGCAGCCGTAGTCAAGCAATGTGTTTTCCTTTCGAATCAGTCCACTATTTGCCAAACGTTCCAAAACCGAATAAGGCGTAGGTTCATAAGGATAACGATACTGATCCGCATTTGTATCATCTCTGCCAGTGGTGCGAATTGCCAGAAGCCTGTCCCATCTTATCTCATTCTTTTCTTCTTTCATTTTTTTCCTTTCCCTGTGCTTCTATTTCACATATTTTCATATATTTTCTCAATACGGGCATCGCTGTTTAAAGCTCTGGATTCTGTTCCCAGAATTGCCGTATTTTTGCTTCCACATCCGAAAGTGTGCAGACCTGGCGGGTTTTCCATTCCCTCGGATAAAGCAGTGCATAATCCGGCTGTAAAAAACGCTCATCGAGAAGTAAAATAATACCTCTGTCACTTCCCGTCCGGATGACACGCCCCGCTGCCTGAAGCACCTTATTAATTCCCGGACAGCGGAAGGCATAGTCAAAACCGTTTCCTTCGGTCCTGTCATAGTATTTTTTCAGAATCTCCCGTTCACTGTTTATCTGCGGCAGCCCTGTTCCCACAACAATCACGCCAATCAGCCGGTCATTTGTAAGGTCAATCCCTTCCCCGAAAATACCACCCATCACACAGAATGCAGCAAGTCCCCCGCTATGTGGATGCTCAAATTCCGCTAGAAATGTCTCCCTCTCTTCTTCTGTCATCCCAGACCTTTGCACGATCGTTTCCATATCCGGATAATTTTCCCAAAACACCTCATACACTGCTTCCATCAGCTTATAGGATGGAAAAAAGACCATGTAGTTGCCCGTCTTGCAGCCTGCTGCGATTCCGATATAGGCTGCGATTTTTTCATATTCTGACTGGTTTCTTCTTGTATATTTTGTGCTGACATCCCGCCCAAAAAGCAGTGCCCTCTGGCTCTCGGAAAATGTGCTTTTTGCATAGACCGCATAATTATCCGTTTTCGTGCTGAGCAGTTTCTTATAATACTGGATCGGAAGCAGCGTAGCGGAAAAAAACACGGCAGCTGTCCCCTGGTCAATGCATGCCTGTAAATTTTTTGACGGATCGACACAATAGAGCTTTAAGAGAAATCTCCCATCCTCTGCAAGCTCGGTATAGATGACATAATGCTCATCGACAAGCTCATAAATATTCAGGAAATTGCGGAGATTCATATAAAATTCCAGAACCGTTTTCCGCTCCGGGAATTCAAGATTCTTCTGTAAAAATTCATCCAGCTCCGTTGCAAGCCGCATAAGCGTAAAATGAAGCGGTCCGATATGCTCATATACCATATAGCGCTCACATTCCCTTTTATAGGAAAGAAGCTGCTCATTGCAGCGTGACAGCAGCTTTTCCATCGTGCGGCTTCTCCCCTTAAGAAGCTTCCTTACAAGCAGAACATCTTCCTTATATAAAAGAGCACTGTACATCTCCCTGCTCCGTTCGATCAGATTATGTGCCTCATCCACAAGAAACAGGTACTCTCCCTTCATGCCCTCCTGAAAAAAACGTTTCAGCCTCACATTCGGATCAAATACATAGTTGTAATCGCAGATAATATCATCAGACCAGGAGGCTGTATCGAGACTCAGCTCAAACGGACATACCCTGTGTGCTTTCGCCTGTGCTAAGATTTCTTCCCTTGTAAAAAAATCCTCCTTCTGCAAAAGCTCATACACTGCATCATTTACACGGTCAAAATGCCCCTTCGCATACATACAGTGCTCCGGGTTGCACTCCATTTCCCCGCAGAGACAAAGCTTCTCCTTTGCCGTAAGCTGGATGATCTTCGCCTCATACCCATGCTCCATCAAAAGCCGAAACGTATCCCTTGCAACGGCAGCTGTGATCGTTTTCGCAGTCAGATAAAAAATCCGGTCCGATAAGCCCTCCCCGACTGCCTTCACTGCTGGAAATACGGTTGAGATTGTCTTGCCTGCCCCGGTCGGTGCCTCAATAAAGAGCGTCTTCTTCCTTAGAATCGACCTGTACACATCCGATACGAGCTGCTTTTGCCCTTCCCGGTAAGGAAACGGAAATGAGAGCTTTTTAATGGAGCACTGTCTTTTTTTCTTCCATGCAGACTGGAAATCTGCCCACTTTTTGTATGCTAAAACAAGCTCTGCAAACCACTTACGTATCTCCTCCCATGAAAAAACCTCCTGAAAGCACTTTTGCTCCTCCGTCTCAAGGTTACAGTAGGTCATCTGGATTCCGATCTGGGGAAGCGCATTCTGCCACGCAAAGATATAGGCATAGCACATCGCCTGTGCCTTATGCACATACAACGGCTCCGTAAGCGAATTCAGCTTCCGGTAGGTTCCCTTAATTTCTTCGATATATGAAATTTCTTTGTCAGAAGCTTCTTCCTGTGTCTTTGTAAAGATTCCATCTGCACGCCCTTCGATCACAAGGATATACGCCTCTTCGTCTATGGAGATCTGAAGCGGCACCTCAGAAAAATATCCTTCTCCACGGCTTTTTTGTATTTTCCGGTGAATCCTTGTGCCCTCTATCATCGCATCAGCACTTATGGTTTTCCTGCGGTTATCAATATCTCCCTCCCGGAAAATAAACTCGACAAGATTCCGCACTGAGATCCGTATTTTCTCTTTTTCCTGCTTCTGCTGCATATCGCTTCTCCTCTTTTCGGAAATCCCGCCTGGTTTCATCCTTTGTTTCGCAATTACCTGCATCTACAGAACAAAAAATGCCCTGCCCCATGGGGCAAGACATTTTCGTGTCTGTAATTCAATTGTATTATGCCAATGCGAATTTATCAACTACGTTTTCGAAATTCTCATCATTTCCGGCATAGCGGATAACAATATCATTTTTCAGTCCGACACCAAGCATTCCAAGGATGGATTTGGCATCGATCACTGCGCGCTTATAGAAAACGTCAATATCAAAATCACACTTTCCCGCTGCACTTACAAACTCTTTAATCTGCTCCGTATCATCGAAACGGATCTCTTTCTCATTCTCATACATAATTCATACCAACTTTCTAAATAAAAATATCAATTAAACAGAACCGCTATGTTCTTCCCTCTTGCAATACATCTTCGGAAATTACTTTCCTGTTTTCCAAGATGGCATTATGACACCTGAATCCGGATTTGTCAAAATTCGGGCAACCAGTCCTTTCTGACTAATTTTTATCATTTTTGACGGTTTTTGCCGGATTGTATTTTCAGGAATTAAAAAAATTACGCCTGTTCAATTAATCTTAATAAAATTATGCGTAATTTTTTTTATTTTTATTCACTTCTGGTATGATTTCTTGTGAAATCTGCACAAAATTTCAGCCGTTTTTTCAGCAAAACGGCTGATGGTATCGATCTCAGAAACTTTTTCTTATCACCAATCCGATAAGTCTTATTTTTTCTCGTTTTTATGGAAACGCTCCAAATCAATTGCCTTATTCTGGAATGCCACTATCGTTGTACATACGGCATCTCCGGTAACATTGACTGCGGTACGGATCATATCAAGAATACGGTCAATTCCCATAATAAGCGCGATTGCCTCAATTGGAAGTCCAACCGACTCAAACACCATCGATAATGTGATCAGGCCGACACTTGGAACACCCGCTGTTCCAATGGATGCTAAGGTTGCTGTTGCAATCACTGTCAGGTATCCGGAAAGTCCAAGGTGAATGCCATATGCCTGCGCTGCAAATACGACAGCAACCCCCTGCATAATGGATGTTCCATCCATATTGATTGTTGCACCAAGCGGAATCGTAAAGGAAGAAATCCGTCTTGATACCCCCATGCGGTCTTCGAGAGTCTCAATCGACAGCGGAATCGTTGCATTGGAGGTTGCTGTTGAAAAGGCAAACCCGAATACCGGAAGAAATTTCTTAAAGAAGCGGTATGGGTTGAGCCTTGTAAATGCAAACAACAGCAGCATATAGACACCAAGACACTGGACTGCAAGTGCTGCGATAACACTGATGACATATTTTAAAAGCGGAAGAATTGCTTCAAGCCCAAGTCCGGAAAAGGTTTTTGCAATCAGACAGAAAACACCGATCGGTGCTGCCTTCATGACAAGCATCGTCATCTCCATCATAAGGTCATTACACTGGCTTGCAAAGTTAAATAACAGCTCGGCACGCTCACCCATTTTTGCAAAAAGCACACCGATGATCAGTGCAAAAACAATAACCTGAAGCATGGTTCCATTGGCAAGTGATGCAAACGGATTCTCCGGAATAATCTCAAGCAATGTCTCTGTCATGCTTGTCTTCTCCCCAGTCGTAACCGTGGAGGCTGCCGCCTGAAGCTCACTCATATTAAGTCCGATTCCCGGCCGTATGATATTGGCAACTCCGATTGCAACCGATACAGCAAGTGCTGTTGTACAGATATAAAGCGTGATTGTTTTCACACCGACCTGTCCGAGCGTCTTCGTATCTCCAATTGCAGCAGCACCGCAGATCAATGATGTGAATACAAGCGGTACAACAAGCATCTTCATCAGACGCAAAAATCCGTTTCCGATCACATACAGCACACCGTTTATAATCACATCATTTTTTACCGTGCTGTCCGGCACTGCATAGTTTAAAATAATCCCGACAATGACACCTAGCACCATTCCAAGGAGGATCTTTCCGGTATCATTTAACTTTTTCTTTTCTTTTTTCTTTGTGTTCTTTTCTTCTGTCATTCGTTTCTCCCTTCTATTATTGATTTTACAAGTTGAGCTCTGTAATATACTCCTGTAATGCGGTCTCCCATTTTGGCATTTCATAGATTTCTGTCATCTTCATCATAAGGTTCTCAAGGATCGTGTATTTCGTATGGATCTCACCCTGCTCCTGAAGCACCCCTTCTACAAGCTCCGTATCAAGTCCTGCATAGCCGAGTGCTGCCTTTGCAAAATGATACCGGCTGCACGCTCCCTCGCAGGATGCATGATAGATTCCGTATTCCTTGCTTGTTAAAAGCACATCAATGAATTTTACAAGCTCCTTTGCACTGGTCGGTGTACTGA
>CAKRLN010000146.1 GCA_934359535.1 uncultured Lachnospiraceae bacterium | reverse complement strand
ACACGTAGCGAAAGCGTGTCTTCGAAGATTTTTGTCACTTTGAACAATAAAATGTGAGTAAAAGAGAGTTTCGCAAACGCCTAGTAATAGGTAATAAGAAAAGGAGGCATCCCATGAAAAATGCCAAAAAGACATCCGATATTGATCTTGTGATTGCCTGGGTAGATGGAAATGATAAAGCCTGGCAGCTGGAAAAAGCAAAGTGCTATTCCTCCATTTATGGAGAAGCTTCTGCCGATGACAGAGAGGAGCGTTACCGCGATTGGGATAATTTAGAATATCTGTTCCGTGGAATTGAAAAATTTGCGCCATGGATCCGGAAAATCCATTTTGTCACCTGGGGACATCTTCCGTCCTGGTTAAACCGGAATCATCCGAAATTACATATCGTAACGCATGCCGATTACATCCCGGAGGAATTTCTTCCAACCTTTAATTCCCATACGATTGAATGGAATTTTCACCGCATTGAGGGGCTGTCGGATTGCTTTCTCTATTTTAATGATGACTGCTTCCTCCTAAAACCGGTAAAACAGGAATTGTTCTTCCAGAATGGAAAACCTGTCGATATGCTGGCGCTCCAGCCGGATGTTGCCAACATTGATAACGAAGTCATGCCTTATATTTATTTAAATAATGCAATGCTTCTTGCAAAATATTTTGATAAGCGGACAAACATGCACACTCAGCCCGGTGCATATTTTCATTTTGGCTACCCGCCTCTATATTTTTGTTATAATGCACTGGAATTTCTTTTTCCGAGATTCACTGGATTTTATACAACCCACGGTCCGTCTCCACTAAAAAAAGAGACCTATGAAACACTCTGGCACTTAGAACCCAAGCTGCTCCATGCGGTCTGCGCCCACCCTTTCCGCTCGAAAGAAGATGTCAGCCAGTACGTGCTGCGGGAATACCAGAAATTAAGCGGCAGCTTTGTTCCAGCAAACATACAGAAAGCGCTTGCTTATTTCGATGTATCTGATCACAATGAAAAGCTGCTTGAAACAATCCGCCGGCAGAAAAAGCCAGTTCTTTGTATCAATGACAGCAATCATCCGATTGCTTTTGAAACAGTTCGGGATGAAATCAGGCAGGCCTTTGAAACAATTCTTCCCGAAAAATCTTCCTTTGAAATATGATTCACCTACGTGTGAGACTTTCAAATAATTTTTTTAAATAGTAATAAAACTCTATTGAATAACTGACATGGAAAAATTATACTATAGGTAGGAACTTTTCAATTAATTTATATAAAAAGGGGGATTTCTGATGAAAAAATACGAAAAACCGATTTTAATTGTAAACGATGATTTATCAGAAGGTGTTTACACCGCAAGCGGCTGTCTGGTTGGTAGGATCGCTGATGAATCCTATGAGGGAGGAATGGGGAATAAATACCGTTTTGCTGTATATTATACACATGAGACAAAGGAACACTCCAATACTGCCCAGACTGTCGTTGTAAAATTAAACGCACCTGTAAATGTTGTTGACGGAAACGCACAAGGCTTCTATCAATCTGGTAACGGAACTGATACGTTAACTTTCGTTCGAAATTCATCTATGAATGCTAGTGGTGCAGATCAGGGTATGTTTAACGTTGTTGTACAACCCGTTAGTGGTGAGGCTTCTTCCTTAAAAGCAACACTTGTTTCTGTTACAGACGCTGGGTATACATCTTAAATCTATCTAATCGGAGTTGTTAAAACTGCTATACAGATTTTTATTGTCTGTATAGCAGTTTTTTAATCCCTAAGCCCCGTATCCGACAACCGCTCATCCACGCGCAGGTCAATAAGAAGCTTAATTCCAAACGCAAGCATACCATAAAAATGACAGACCATACCAATCGAAAAAAGACGCATCATGCTTCTCCAGGCTAAGCTGTGAAGCTCCTTAAAATGTATTCCCTTTGCGAGCTTATGAAACGCCTTCTTCCCGAAGGGCTTATCCATATATTGCAATAGAATGCCACGCACGGCACGCGTCGAATGTTCTTTTTTCGAATACTCCATTTTTGCATCAAAAAACACAGCAAAAAAGAGAATATATGCCGGAAGATTCTCATACTTTGGCTGCCCCTTTATAAGTACATCCGTATCTTCTGCAATCTGAAACCAGCAGGAGACAGAATCGGGTCTGTATTGAAATGAAATGGACGCCGTATTTTTCCGGTATATGTATACGAAATCTTCCAGAAATGCATACTTTGGCTGCCTCATATAACAGTTCAGATTAAAGAGCTTGTCCTCCGCATACGGATAATTTTGAAACCGTAGCCCCTGCTCCATAAGAAATGTCCTGCGGTATAACTTTCCCCATACATAGGATAATGTCCCAACCGAAAAGAAGCCCAAAAAACGAAATTCCTCACTCTCTGGCGCTTTCCCGGAAAATGCCTCATGTCCTGCAGCCGCAAGCAGCCTTCCATCCCATAATCTTTTATAATTGCCGACTGCAATATCCGCGCCCGTCTTTTCGATTTTCCAAAACAGCTTCTGAAGTACCTGATTATCCGAAAGCAGGTCATCCGCATCCACAAAGCAGATATATTCCCCGGCTGCATTGAAAAGGCCCCGGTTTCTCGCCGCCCCGGCACCCTTTTTTTCTTCCTTAAGCACATGGACAGACGGATATTTTGTTTCGTACTCCTTACAGATCAAAAGGCTCTGGTCCGAGGAGCCATTCTCTACTATTAAAAGCTCATAATCCGTGTATTTCTGTGCTAAAACGCTCTCAATGGCTTTTTTTAAATAGCACTCTTCGTTGTACACGGGCATGATCACGGATATTTTTACCGGTTTCCTGGCTATTCCCATCGAGCTCCTGACTCCTTTTCTCCTAATTTTTATTTTAGGCGTTTGCGAAACTCTCTTTTACTCACATTTTCCCATGCGGCGGATCAATGCAAAAAATGCCTGACCTTCTTCCGTTTTCCCATATAAGAGGATAAGAAGGACATTCGGCACAAGCAGGCAGATACCAAGCCTTACAAGCAGCATAACCACAAGACTGCCTGTATGGACAACACTTGCACAAAGCCAGTCGGTACACCACCAGATTACCATCATTGCAAGCATATTTCCTGCATACACAAGGAAAAAGCCAGCCGGGCTCCGCCGAAAACGGTATTTATAAAGAATATAAGGCTCAACCCATGCTGAGGTAAGAAGGGTGCTTACAATCGTTCCAAGGAAGACACCTGTTATGCCAAGCTTCTGCACGAGCACAATCGAGACACCAAGATTCAGCACTGCTTCCATAAATGCCTTGTACCGGTCATACCAGAACAGCCCCAGGGATTCCTTAAAAATAAGCACAGCACGCCTCATCCCTGCCAGAAAGAAATTGATGCAAAGTACCCACACGATCTTACGGTCAAAAACATAATTTTTTCCAAAGGCAAGCATTACAAATGGATTTAAAAGCTCAAGCAGACAAATGCCCGCCCATCCAAACATCCATTGCCCGATAAAAAAAAGCTCCCGGAAAATATGATGGATTCTCTCCTTATCCTCGGTCGCGCCGAGATTTCCGACACTCGCTGCCACTCCCTGTATCGCCTGGTTTAATACCTGACGCACAGACCCGATAATCAGATAATAGTTCGAATACACACCGGCACTGACGACTCCGACAAAACCAGAAATCAGAAGATTATCTGTATTATTGACTACAACATCCCCGATCTTATGCATTAACATTGCCTTCACGTTTTTTAAGATCTGTGACCGTTCCTCCTCCGGAAGCTTCTTTTTGCTGCTTTCCTTCAGATAAGGAAAAAGCCGGTCTGCTTCCCGCGACATCACAAGATTTGCAGCAAAGGTACAACCGACTGCTGTTACAAGAAACAGGATAAAATTCTTCGTCGTAAGCAGAATCACGATCTGGCAAATATCCTGCAGCACCAGAAACCCATTATGGTTTAGCACGGTAAGATAATTCATCTGGTGTGCATCCACTAGCGTTTTCTTGTAGATCAGCAGATAGGACACGACGGAATTCATCAGATACAGCAGATAAATCAAAACAAGATGATCAACATCCGGACGATCCTTCATAAAAACACCCAAAAAGGGAATCAGAATAAGCCCAACTCCAAGCACAACTGCCGCCGTGATCCGGTATAGGTTCTTAAAAATCCGCATCAGTATCTGCTGTTTTTCGATATCGCCCTTTGCAATCGGATCATATAAGGCAAACGTGATCGCCGTTCCTACCCCAAGCTCAGACAAGGACAGAATATTCAGGATATCAGTAAAGAGACCATTGATCCCGACGTATCCTTCACTGAGCGTCCTTGTAAAGACAACCCTTGTAAAAAAACCCATCAGTATCGCAGCACTCTGCGCCACCAATGAAACGGTCGTATTCCTGATTGAATATTCTGTCCTTGTTTTTGTTTTCACGTTTCCAGTTCCTTCCGCCATTTACAGCCCTGATTCTACGAGCTGTCCGTTATTGTTTTCAAAAACGTTTATTCATAATCTTTCACGTTCTGCGCGTCAACCTTTTCAAAAGGAACCCACACATATTTTCCATCGTCTGACACACCTTCCACAGATGATGTAGAAGCTCCGGTTCCAAGTGCTATTCCGGTCTGCACAATTTTCTCTCCCTGTCCTGTTGCGGACTGGTAAACCGTAAAATCCATTTTCCCTGCTTCAATTGCCTGACAGCCCTCTTCTGTCGCATCGATTCCAAGAATTTTAATATCACTTCTTCCTGCCTTCTGGCAGGAGGCAATGACCCCAAGTGCCATCGAATCATTGTTGCAGATAACGGCATCACACTTCTGCCCTGTCTTTAAAAACAAATCAAAAAGCTCCTCCGCCCTGCTCTCATCCCAGTCTGCATGATCCTCAAATACATAATTGACCGTCTTTCCAGAAGCATTCAAGGTCTCCTTTACCGCTTTTGTTCTTCCCTTTGTTGCCGAATGGCTGTCTGCTCCCTTGATCAGCGCTACGTTAAGCTCATTTGCAGATGCCATCTGATCTAACAGATATTCTGCCTGATACTGCCCTGCATAATGCTCGTCAGATCCAACATACATATATTTGTCTTTTTCCAGCCGGCTTTCATCCGGGCAGGTATTAAAAAATACAATCGGGATATCTCCTGCAAGTGCCTCTAGCTCCAATGCAGTATCCGCCTCTACCGCATTGCAAAGAATTACATCATCGCCATCAGAAACTGCCTTTTTGATATGCTCCGCCTGTGACTCAATGGAACCATCTGCATTCTCTATGTCAAGCTGTGCCCCACATTCCTCTGCGGTCTTTTTCGCCTGCTCCACAAGCATCTCACGAAAGGTATCGGAATTACCAATCGTAAGAAGCATTTTGACCTGTCCTTTGCTTCCAGTACTTTTTCCGGTCTTTGTGCTTGCTGCGCATCCACTGACACATCCTGCTGCAAGAACCAGACACAACACCAAACTAACTATCTTTTTCATCGTTTTCCTCCTTAAATCTGGAACTGTTTTACCTGATTTTCAAGCTGGTCTGCGGATGATGCAACGTGCTCTGCCTCCGCTTCCACCTGACCACTGTTCTTCGAAATATTCTTTGCCTGTTCCATCATGGATTCCGATGTAGCAAGAATCTCATCCGAGCTTGCCGCCTGTTCCTCTGAAATTGCTGCCACCGTTGTAGCGACCTCGTCTACCTCATTAATCTTATTTACAACATTGTCAATCAGACTGCTTGTATCCTGGATATTCTGAAAGATCGTATCAAAGGTGTCGACTGCTGTATGGATCAGTTCTGCACTCTCTGCAATATCCTCTGCACTGCTTCCGGC
>CAKRLN010000145.1 GCA_934359535.1 uncultured Lachnospiraceae bacterium | reverse complement strand
GTTCTGGACTACAAGAAGCAAGAGCGAGAAAAAGAGATTGCTGCACTGGACAGCATGCTTGCCGAAAAGCAGGACGAGCTGGAAACTGTACAGAATCGGATCGACAACTTCGATCAGGGTGTGCAGTCTATTGAAAAGTTGGAGCAGCGGATTGAGTCGGATGCAGAGTTTCAACTCCCCGCTCCCCCCACTCTAATGACCGCCAAGACCTATAAACAGCGGTTTGTTGACCCACTCATTAAGAAATTGAAAGAGGTTATCCGAGAGGTGTTCTACCACTATTACAAGGCTCTGGACAGCTATCACCGGCTGAACACCACCAACGGGTGGCTCTACCGAGAGAATGAACATCTGACCGCAACCAACGACCGGCTCAAAGGAGAAAATGATGCCCTACGCTCGGAACTGAAGGATTTCCGCTTTCTGCGGAAGGTTCTCGGAAATCAGCAGATCGATAATCTGATTGCGCAGGCAAAAGATATGGAGCAGCAACGAAAGCAAAATCAGCGCACAAGGCGCAGAAATACAAATTATGAAAGGTAGGAACAGACAATGGCAAAGACGATTTTTGAGGAAATGGGCGGCACTTACACTCGGGTCGGGGATTATCTTCTCCCTGATTTGAAGCTGCCCGAAGAAGAGCAGCAGCCCATCGGCGTGTGGGGACAGCGCCACCGGCGCTATCTGAAGGAGCATCGCCGGGCAACCTATGCGACCCTGTTCACTAGTGGAAAGCTGAACGGCTACCTTGCTGACATCGACCGGCAGGCAGAGGCGATGTTTCTTCGGCTGGTAAAGCAGATGGCCGAGGCGGAAGGTGTTACGGAGCAACTCAAGGCAGACAACCAAATGGAGTGGGGCGGCAGGATGAATAACATACGAAGCAGAGCTATGGAGATTGTAAATACTGAACTGATTTATAGGGTATAAGCGCCACGGCGGGAGGGTGGTACTCCCTCCCGCCATTAGTACTTGCTATTATTTATATATTCGGTAATTTGGAAATAATCTTGCGAATATATATTATATTACTTGCAATACACTGAGTCATTGCATCTATTTTTAGCAAGTCATAATTTCGGAGTAACTCAAATGATTGCTGAGATATTTGTTCAGGAGATAGTAGTTCAATGATATCTCCGTCCTTAAAATTCAAATTAGACACCTCGTGGGCTAATTTGTTTCGCATATTAAGCAATCGAATTGTGCAGTCATAAAATGGGAAAACTGTTAGTGGTCGCTGGATTGACTCTATTGAAAAGTTAAATGCCTCCAAACATCTATTGCTTTTAAATATTTTAATTATCTGATTAATTGAAAGCTGTTTAAACATCTCTTCCTCAGAATAGTTTAATTCATTGATCTTTATTCCATGAGACTCATATTCAATGTATGTTCCGATTTTTCCACCGTAATAAAAATATAGTTGTTGTTTTGTGCTTGAAGATAAATTGGAAATATTATTCTCAAACACATTTCGTATTGCTCGTTCAAGTTGGTTGTATTCATCGAGAAAATCACATACCATTAAAGAACGGATTTGAAGAGAGAGTGTTTTCTGATCTATACCTATAATTGATCCCATTTTACTTCCCCGTTATAAGTTGCCGTACAAGAGTAAGTCGTTTGTTGACATTGCTTGTTGTAGCAGGCGACTTTTCGAGCGTTTGCTTTATAACCACATTTTTAAAGATAGTTTTTGCAATAGTTTCATCGTTGGTTCCATCAAAATGTTTCACGAATGGAATTAGTGAGTCAATTATGTAATCAGCGTTTGGAGCGCCCGCAAACACCGCCCTGAATTCCAGGGTTTTGTCAAGAATCGCATTGAGAATATCATGCTCAATTGTAATTTTGCCGCGTTGAATCTCTTGCAAAACAGTATTTATCATATCACGAGGTCTTGAATTATATCCCTCAACTATTCCTTCGTCAATTTTTGAACGCATGTAAAAAGCAATAGATCTGTACATTCGCCCATAGTCTTCATACCTTTTTATATCATTCTTTGAAAAAATAGACTCATAGCGCTCTTTGTGCTCTGTCAACTGGTTATTAATGTATTCTGTGATCCACCCGAGAACCTTTGATTTATATATTGCTCTTCTGATTTCGTTAACCTTTAATTTTTCTGCCCCGCGGTTTAAGCGTGCAAAAATATCATACTTTGTAAATTCAGGAGAGTTTGCTGTAATAACGTAAATATCAAGTATGGAAGAGAGCATTTGAGATGTCATTTCTACGCCGATTTCACGTATTTCGGAAAATGTTTTTCCTCCAAATATGTCCGAAAAGTACTCAAGGTTTCGCTCATTGAGTTTAAGAGAGCCTTTGATAAAATCCATAATAGCAGTTAATCGCTGCTTCCCATCAACTACTTCATATTTAGTTTCTTCAAGGATATCTTCACCTGGTATTTCGACAACATAAATTGGTGGAATCATTATCTCCATATAGAGGGATTCGATAAACGCTGTTTTTTTCTCATTATTCCAAATCTCTCGTCTTTGGTAATCTGGATCGAGAACAAGCTTTTTATCCTTGATTTTCTGGTATATCTCCGAAATAGACCAAGTTTGTCTGACAATTTTAGTTTTCTTAAGCAGTTCGCGCTTTTCTGCAAATTCATTAGCTACAGTCTCTTTTTGGTCTTGCGCTATATTTTCATTTTCTGCGAGCTGCAACACTTCATCTTCTCTCGCTTCTTCTGTTAATTTTGATATATTTTCCATAATGCTGTCTCCTTATATTTTGTCTCCATATGGTAGATCTTTTATAAATCCTTCCATATACGACCAATTTGGCTTACCGGATTTTTCGGGAAGTTTTATGATGGTTGATTTCATACTATCAAGAACCCATTTTCGGCCGTATGAATATCTATACTTTTCTTGCCGAAGGACGGCACACACAAATAGTGCTATGTATTTATTAAATGGCACTCCATTTTCTTCCCGAAAATATAATACATTCACATCATCCGTTGCCCAAAAAGGTTTGGGCTGATAAAACGCCTCACCAACTGAACCGTTATAACTCAAAGATATAGTATTGCCTGCGTGTATTGCATCCTGCCCTATATAATTGGCTATTCCATTGTTTGAATCGATTGCACCAATATAGGGTGTACTTCCTTCTGTTTGCTCATCCGAAGTTAATCGTTTCCCTTTTTTAATTTCAAAGTAGTCACCTAAACAAAAGTCTTTCCAGGTCTCAACACCAAGTGTATGTGATCTGTACCCCCCCCGATTGGCGGTAGCTACAGGTTTGTGATTGAGGGACTTAATATAACGTTCCATATAGCCCCAATCCGGCAGGTTTGATGAGATTGCGGGCAGCATCACAACTTCAGAAAGGTACTTTTCTTCTGTAACTTTTCGGCCATAGGTATACTTGTAACGATTGGCCATTAATATCGTTCTCAAAAACAGATATACTAAGGGCGACTTTGCGTTTTCGTCCTTTAGTATTAGTATTTTAGCTGAATCGCCAACTACACATCCGAACGGCTGGTAAGCAACAAATCCAGCTGAACCTGTCCTTGCCACAGTTAGACATGGTTCTTCAGTATATTTATATCCCATATCAATGCAATAGGCTTTATCTATCTTACCAATACAGCCATTGTTGTCTTCACCGCTTTGAACAGCCACGAAATCACCGGGATTACATTCAATTTCTTCTTTTGTAATTCCTGCGCCATTATAAAGGCAAAAAACATCTGACAGTTTAAAAGGCTTCCAGTTGGAAAAGTCAAGATTCATATACATATCCCTCCTTAACAAGGTAGGCGAGATAATCATTTATTGTTTGCTGAAAATCCCGTTCTGTTAGTTTTGTATAATCTGTTTTCATATATGCTTCACACAGCCACTCATCGTCGCCGCTGACTTTATGTGTGGCAGAAAGACCATCGACAGAACGGCGGTTTCTGTATAGCTCTATCCATTCTTTCTCAATTTCTACCCAACGGCTCTTTCCGGTGGTCGAATCAACCTGCTCTACTCGGCCAAGATTCTTTTTCTTTTTGAAGCCATCATCTTTACAATATCCGAAGAATGTATCAGGGTTGGAAATATCGGTGTGCTTTATTCCGATTTTGAAAACCATACAGCAAGCAGAAGCACTTGCTCCTGGGTAGAATATTTCATTTGGAAGGGTAAATACAGCATCGAGGGTATTTTCCTCAAGGATTTCTCTTTTGAGTCGGGCTATTTCGCCGCTGGTACCGATAGCACAGGCAACGGGAAGCAATACTGCCAGTTTTGCCTGATGATTGATAGAATTTAGCGTGTCAGCCAAATACTTTACAAAATATAATCCTTTTGACGGATCTTCTTTTTTGTCCCTTGCCCAAGTATCAACATAGACCTTCGGAAGATGGACTCGTTGGCCATTATACGGAGGATTCATCAGAATTACATTCGGTTTTGCTTCCTTGATCCACTCTGCCAATGCAAAGCAGCTTCCCTTTACAATGTTAGAATTGCCGTCCGAGTGAATGAGCATATTCGTTGTAGCAAGGCCATACACATTTTCATCAAACTCGATACCGAAAATCTGATGCTTTTTCACTTCTTCCTGCTCAGCAGCAGTAGCGCAGTCATCCAACGCCTGAGTCATTGCTCTTACAAGGAAAGAGCCACTTCCGCAGCAAGGATCGAGTACGACAGAATGCTTATTTACACCCGTTATTTTTGCCATAAAATCTGTAACGTGGTCAGGTGTGAAGGCTTGGTTTTTATCCGACTTGCCAACATATTTGTTAAATGTGACAAAGAACAGATTCAGCAAATCCTGTCCGGAGGTGCTTTTGTCATTGATAAAAGGCAATATGTTATCTTCAATGAACTTTAATATTTCCCTGAAAGCAGCGATGTTAAGCTGTCTGACATACTGGTCTCCGAGGACATTTCTGTTAAGCAGAGCCAGCTTTTCTGCTTTGTTAATATCCGAGTTGAGTAGGTCTTCCAATACCTCTTTGATTCGGGTTCTAATCTGTGCGGCAGTCAGCGAGGGCGTGGAATAGTCGAGACCGTTTTTTAACGCAAGAAGGCACGTTCCGACAAACTGACTACGCAGTTTTTCGGGGATGCTATGGCGATGCAGCATTTCATTGAGTTTATAGGTGTTCTGCATCACCTTTTCCTTATCGTTGATCTTTGATGTATAAAAATCGACATATTCGTCCATTGTGCGAAGCGCCGTTTCTTTCGGCATCAGATCACCGTCGGAAATAACGCCGCGCCAAACCTTGACATTATCATTTATTGTGTTAGCAAGTATGGCAATGATTTTATTCCCAGTCAGTGCCTTTTCATATTCGACATAAGCGGATAATTGTTCTTCATCTGCTGCTGTAAAATTCTGTTTTGTTTCTATGAGGATAGAAATGTTATCCTTAACAAAACGAATATCCAACTTTTCAAATCTGCGGCCCGCACTATTTTGAATGGGCGCAAAAGTCAGCGAGGCAGCAGAAAATGCCTTGGGATAACTGTATTCATCGTTTTCAATATTACTTGTTAGATATGCTCTGCCAACTGTCGAAATCATATCAGCTCTAATCATAATTCTGCACCCCTATTTTTACTCCATTTTCCACTTGACGCAGACCAGCAGTCCGAATATTCTACGAGCTGTACTGCCGCAGCAAACGGGCTATTCAAAAAAACATCTATCGTTCTCAGCACGACATTGAAATCATCAGTCTTTGTATCGATCTTCCGGCAGAACGCTTTCCATTTTTTCTGCATTGCATCGTCGCTGCCAAAGGCCATGACCTGCTCAAACTGCTCCACCGTGAACTTGTGTCCACGGT